>JACCRJ010000449.1 GCA_013813615.1 Lautropia sp.
GATTGAAAGGCGCCTCGATCCAGGTCCACCGCTCGATCCGTGGCCGCTGGTGGAACCGCACATCCGAGATGCACCAGCGGTCGACGCCCACCTCTGCCCGCGTCTGCAGCCCGAGCAGATCCCGCAGCGGGCTGCGGATGCCGGTCGCGTCGATGACGTAACGGCCGCGCAGGCAGTACTCGCCGGCCGGCGTCTGCACCGAAAGTTCCGCGACCCCGTCCACGATGCGGATGCCGTTCACCTTGTTCATCCAGCGCAGGTCCACCGTACCCAGTTCCCGGATGCGGTCGACCAGGTACCACTCGATGTAGAACTGCTGGATGTTGATGAATGCCGGCTGGCTGGAGTAGCTGAGGGTCGGCTGGGTGGTAAGATCGAAGCTGTAGACCTCGTCGTTGCCGGCGAGCGTCCTGCCGACGAACCACTGGATGCCCTTCTGCCGGACCCGCTCGTAGACGCCCAGGCGGTTGAGGATTTCGAGGGTGCGCTGGGCGTAGCAGATACCGCGCGACGACGCGCCCCGCACGCCGATGGTGTTGTCCTCGTCCAGCAGGACGGCAGGGATGCCGCGAACGGCGCAGTCGCAGGCAGCGGTAAGACCCGCGAGCCCGCCCCCGACAATGATCAGCGGATAGACGTCTGCATCAGCGCCGGCGCCGCCGTCCTTGCCCGGGGCTGCCGCCTCGCCGCCCAGTTCCGGCGGCAGGCGAAACTCGTAGGTGGGCAGTACATAGCCGCTCCCCGCGGGCACCGGCGCCTGCGGTGGCCTCCCGGCCTGCCCCTGGTCTGCTGACAAGATATGCCGCCTCCTGCTGTCGGATAGTCCTGTTTGTCGCTGTCGAATCGTCGGCGTCGAACTACCCCGCGCAAGCCGCAGCCGCAGTATCGCGTCAGAGGGTCCCTGCGAACGCGGCCACCTCGTCGGCAACCCGGTCGACCAGGTCCGGACGGCCGATCAGGTAGTGGTCGCCGCCTTGGATGTCGACATTGCGGATCCGCCCGGCCGCCGCGTCCAGCCACAACCGGACAGTGCTGGGAAAGACGCTCTGGTCCGCCCGGTAGGTGAGATGCAGCACCGGCACGGACGTCCGCGCGAGGTTGTCGGGACCGTCGGCCTGGGAACGGGATGACCACTGGCTCATGAAACTGGTCAGGGTATTGAAGCGTCCCATCGAATTGGCCGCCAGATTCACGGTGCGGGGATCGCCCCACACACTGCCGGGCTTGCGCTCGTTGGCGTCGAGTCTGATGTCGACGCAGCGGGGCTCGGCATGCGTGCGGTGAAGCACGAACGGCTGGTCCACCTGCGGGCCGCCCGTGCGCTTCAGGAGCCCCAGCCGGTCTGTCACCCAGGCTTCCAGCCGTTCGTAGCGCGCCCTCTGCGCGGCCCGGAAGCGCGCAAGGAACGCCCGATCCAAAGGCAGCGGGCGGGCCGGGGCATAGAGGTCCAGCTCCGGGTCGCTCAGCATCGGGTCGTTCTCATCGATCACGGCCGGGTCGATCCACTCGCGCATCAGGCGCGCCCGTCCGGCATGCGCCGCCGCGAGCGCGATCCCTTCGACCGGCGGCAGGTCCGACCCCGACAGGCTGAAGGGAGCGCCGTGCGCCAGATGGGTCAGCGTCAGCTGCTCCGCCTGCGCCTGATAGAAGCTGACCAGCGCGGCGCCGCCGGAGTTGCCGATCAGCATCACCTTGCGGTACCCGATGGCGCGCAGCTGCTGGATGCCCGCCCCGAGATCCTGGATGACCCGCTCCATCAACAGGGTCGAATCGTTGTTCACGTAGCGGGTGTTAAGGCCCATGCAGGACACTCCGCGCGCCGCCAGTGGCTCCAGCAGATAGTGTCCATGGAAGTTCGACGTCGGATGGATGACGATGGCGGCAATCGAACCGGCCCGGTCCACGCCAGGCGCCTCCAGCAACGCTCCGAAGATCCGCGGCCGCAGCATCTGCAGGCCCGACTGGGACTCCATCGACCCCGCGGACCTGACATCGATTCGCAGGAGCTGCGGCTGCACGGACCCGGGTGAACTCATCCGCACCTTCAGCGGTAGGCGGCGTGGCCGTGGGATCGGATGATCGACTGCCGGTTCGCCTTGATCTGCCCGCTCGCCCTCAAGCCCTCCTTGCGGGCGGTCCAGGCGTCGAGCCTCGAGCGGGCCTGCTGCAGAACCGCGGGATCGTGCTGCGTCGGCTCGAGCTGGACGGTCAGCTCGAGCCGGATGCCGTTCGGATCGAAGAAATAGATGGAATTGATGAAACCGTGGTCGGTCACGCCAACCACCTCGACACCGGCAGCCTCCAGGCGCTGCTTCGCCTGCAGCAGGTTTTCGACAGACCCGACCGTCAGCGCCAGGTGGTTGACCCAGGACGGGGTGTTGGGCGAGGGCTCGCTGGCAACATCGTCGCCGAGGTCAAAGAAGGCGATGAAGGAGCCGTCGCCCATTTCGAAGAATAGGTGGACATAGGGACAGTACTCGCCGGTGGAGGGTACGTGGTCGTCCTGGATGATGTGCGCGAGCGGCAGGCCGAGGATGTCTTCGTAGAACTGCCGGGTTTCTTCCGCGTCCCGGCACCGGTACGCGAAGTGATGCAGCCCCCGCACCGGCACGAAGCCGTCCCTGGGGGGATTGGGCGCGTCACCATTCATGACAGTCTCCTTTACAGCCAACGGACAGGCTCTGCCGGACATGGAATGCAGGCATGACTATGCCACGATTCGCAGGGACGACCGGGCGAGCGCCGTCGCGGAAAAGAAAAAGGCGCACGTCAGGTGCGCCTCAATGGCAGCTGTGCTGCCTCTCCTCCTCCTCACCAGTGCCGCATGCTTCGCCGGTATTGCCGGACGCGATGCGGCCCTTTGATGGACGCGATAGTAACCAAACGCAACCGGGCGGTCCACGCGGAATTGCCTATGGCAAACCCTATGGCAACCGCCATGCGGCCGATCAGTAAGATCTTCCGACACGGCCCAGCATCGCCAGCGCCAAGGCAAAGGCCACCATGGACGGGATGCTGACGGCCAGCCACGGCGGCCAGGTGTTCAGCAGGCCGAGGTTGGAGAACAGCCCGTTCATGAAATAGAAGCCGACGCCCAGCATCACCCCGAGGAAAAGCTTCAGGCCGATACCACCCGCGCGTGACTGAAGGTAGGCGAACGGCAGCGCCAGCATCAGCATCACGATGATCGCGACCGGGTAGACGATCTTCTTCCACAGCGCGAGTTCGTAGCGGTCGGCATTCTGGCTGTTCTCGCGCAGGTGGCTGGTGTAGCGCCAAAGAGCCCAGGCCGACATCCGGTCGGGCGCAATCGTGAGGACCGCCAGGATGCCGGGGTTCAGGTCCGACTCCCAGATCAGTTCCGGCGCGCGGTCCATGCGGGTCCGCAGCGCTTCGATCCCGCTCTCGCCGGCGGCGACCTCGAAGCGGGTCTGCTCGACACCATTCAGCTTCCAGGCGCTGCGCGTGCCGCCTCCCGCCACCTCCTCCGGCTGGTAGATGCCGGCGGCCGCCCGGATGACGGAGCTGAGGCGGAAACCGGGATCGAACTCGTGGATTTCGACCCGCTCCATCCGCCCTTCCGGGGTCAGGTTGCCGATATTGACGAAGCGCAGCCGCAGCGCCTGTCCCTTGCTGTCCTTGACGCTGTCCTTGATCCACAGGCCCGACCGGAAGGTGCCGCCCTGGCTGGCGCCCAGCACGTTCAGGCGCAGCTTTTGCGCGAGCTGCTCCGCCACCGGCGCCACCCACTCGCCGGCGATCGCGGTCAGGATCGCGAGCACCACCCCGATTCCGACGATGCTGCGCAGAGCCAGGTAGCGGCTCATGCCGGCAGCGCGCATGGCGGTGAACTCGGAGTTGCCGGCGAACTGCGACAGCGCATAGATGCAGCCGATCAGCGCTGCCACCGGCATCAGCTCGTAGACATGGCCCGGCAGGCTGAGCAGGACGTAGAGCACCGCATGCTGCAGCCGGTAGCCGGCGCGGCCGATGTCCTCGAGCTCGTTGATCAGGTCGAAGAATGCGAACAGCGCGAGGAACCCGAACAGCACCGCCAGGATGCCCAGGGAAATCTCGCGGATCAGGTAGCCGCCGATCAGGCGCATCGGTCAGCCTGCTTGCGGCCGGGGGCGGGACGGGCGGAGCCCGCGCACCAGCGCAAGCAACCGGCCGAGCGACACCGTCGGCAGGCTGATCCGGCGGTGGAACAGATAGACGGCGATGCCGAGGATGATGGCATGGCTGATCCACACCCCGAGGGAGAAGTCGACCCGGTCCTGAGCGATCCAGGAGCGCATGAGACCGTTGAGGTTGGTGTACGTGAAGTAGATCAGCAAGCCGGTCACGATGTTGAAGGAACGGCCGAGCCGGGGATTGACGAATGCCAGCGGAATCGCCAGCAGAGAGATCACGATCACCGATACCGGCAAGCCGATCCTCGACATCAGCTCGCCCAGGTTCGGCGACGAAAGGTCCGCCAGCAGCTGTGGCGTGGTCAGGGACCGCGCGTTGCCGGCGCCCGCAGGCCCGGGCGAGCTTTCCAGCCTGACGCCGTAGCGCTCGAACTCCATCAGCGAGTATTCGACACCGCCCCAGTTCCCGTCGTAGCGCCGGCCATCCTCCAGGACCAGGAAGCGATCGCCGTTCGGCTGGTTCTCGACCTTGCCGCCGCGGGAAGCGACGACGATCATCCGGTCGCCGTCGTGCTGCACGACGAACACGTTGGAAACCTCGGTCTGCTCCTTGTTCACCGACTCGACGAAGAAGACGCGATTGGAGGAGCGCGACTCCCGGAACTGGCCGGCAGCCACCTGCGACACGTCTTCGCGCTGCTCGAAGCGCTCGCGCAGTTCGGTGATCTGCCGGTTGGCCCAGGGCGATACCACCAGGGCGATGAGTCCGACGATGAAGGCGTACGGCAGCGCGAACGACAGCACCGGACGAAGCCAGGCAGTCAGGCTCTGGCCGCTCGCGAACCAGATGACCATTTCCGAGTCCCGCCAGGCCCGCGAAAGCACCATGAGGATCGAGAGGAAAACCGTCAGCACGAGGAGCACCGGTATGTAGCCGATCGAGCTGAAGGCGATCAGCGGCACCACGTCGGCGCTGCCGATCCGGTCGGTGGCGGCCCGCCCCAGGAAGCGGATCAGCGAAGTCGTGACCATGATCGTGAACAGCGTGGAGAACATCACGCCAGCGACACTGTTCAGATCGCGCCTGAGAGACTGGCTGAAAATCATCGCGGTAGTGTACCCGCGCGGTGTAGCCGCAGAGGCGCACCCCTATAATCATGGCCCCGGCGCTGCTGCGTGCCCGGTCGTGGTCCGGCGCCCCGCGTGCCCCTGCGGCCCAACCTCGAGATACAGGCTCCATGCAATTCACGATCAAACCCCTCGTCGCCGACAAGCTGCGGTCCCAATGCCTGGTGCTGCCGGTGCAGGCCGGCAAGCTCACCCCGACCGGTTCGGCCATTGACGGTCGCCTGGACAAGGCATTGACCGCTGCGTTGAAATCCGGGGACCTGGCGAAAAAGGCCGGTTCAACGCTGCTGCTTCGCAGCGCCGGCGCCGTCAGCCGGATCCTGCTGGTGTCGGTGGGCGATGCGGACGAGGTCACGGAAAAGAACTATCAGGATGCCGTCCGGGCCGCATTGCGGGTGGTGATGGGCACCGGCGCGGCGGAGGCCACGGTCTGCCTGCAGGAAGTCGGCGTCGCACAACGGGAACTGCGCTGGCGCCTCGCTCAAGCCGTGCTCGTCACGCGGGAACTCGCCTACCGTTTCGACCAGTTCAAGTCGAACAACGACGCCACCCCCACCCAGCTCGCGGAGGTCGTCTTCGCCGTCGACCGGGAATCCATCGCGGCCGCCAGGATCGAAGTCGACCGGATGCAGGCGCTTGCCGACGGCATCGACCTTACCAAGGACCTCGGCAACCTGCCGGCCAACGTCTGCAACCCGGCCTATCTGGCAGACCAGGCCCGCCGCCTCGCGCGGCGCTTCAAGCTGAAGTGCGAGGTGCTCGAGCAGAAGCAGATGGCGGCGTTGAAGATGGGCTCCTTCCTGGCGGTCGGCCAGGGCTCCGCCAACGCCCCGAAGCTGGTCGTTCTTCACTACAACGGCGGGCCGGCCAAGCAGGCCCCGGTGGTGCTGGTCGGCAAGGGAATCACGTTCGACACCGGCGGCATCTCGCTCAAGCCCGCGGCCGAGATGGACGAGATGAAGTACGACATGTCTGGCGCCGGCACCGTGCTGGGGGTGATGCAGGCGGTCGCGCAGATGAAGCTCAAGGTCAACCTGATCTGCGTGGTGGCCGCCGCGGAGAACATGCCGTCCGGCTCCGCCACGCGGCCCGGCGACATCGTCACGACGATGTCCGGCCAGACGGTGGAAATCCTCAACACCGACGCCGAAGGGCGCCTGGTGCTTTGTGACGCCCTCACCTACGTCGAGCGCTTCAAGCCCGCGGCGGTCGTTGATATCGCCACGCTCACCGGCGCCTGCGTGATCGCCCTGGGCCATCATCATGCGGGGCTTTTCAGCCCCAGCGATGCGCTGGCGGACCGGTTGGGAGCGGCCGGCAAGGACATGAGCGACACCTGCTGGCGGATGCCCCTGGACGAGGCTTATCAGGAATCGCTGCGATCGCCGTTCGCGGACATGGGAAACATCGGCGGCCGCGCCGGCGGCGCCGTGACGGCGGCCTGCTTCCTGTCCCGCTTCACCAAGGCATACAAGTGGGCGCACCTGGACATCGCCGGCGTCGCCTGGAAGTCCGGGGCCAACAAGGGTGCATCCGGCCGGCCGGTGGGCCTGCTTGCCCGCTACCTGATCGACCAGGCCGACTGAGCGGCTGCATGA
>JACCRJ010000650.1 GCA_013813615.1 Lautropia sp.
CCGGTGGACCCGAAGCAGCTGCCGAGGTTGTTGACGCCGATCACGAAAAACCGATCGGTGTCCACCGGCATCCCGGGCCCGACCATGTTGTCCCACCAGCCGGTATCGTCGGCGGTGCCGGCCGTCAGTCCGGCCACATGGTGGGAGGCATTGAGCGCGTGGCAGATCAGCACCGCGTTGCTGCGGTAGGCGTCGAGCGTTCCGTAGGTCTCGTAGACGAGCTCGTATGGCGCCAGCGAACTGCCGCTGCGCAGGGGCAGCGGCTTGTCGAATCGCAGTCGGGAGGGCGTGACGACCAGCGTCACGGCACCGCCTGCTCATCGCGCTGGCTCGCGTCCTTCGCGTCCTTCGCGTCCTTCGCATACTCCCAGCGCCGCGTCGCCAATGGCTCTCGACCTTCCGCCAGCCGATCCAGGCTGGCGCGCATCCGCACCGGATCGTCGATGGCCAGCAGCCGGCGCACCCTGGGAACCAGCCGCGAAACCTCCGATCGCAGCACTTCGCGCTTGACCCGCAGGAGGCTCGCCGGATGCATCGAGAACTCGGTCAGTCCCATGCCCAGCAGCAGCGCGCAGGCGGCGGCGTCACCGGCCATCTCCCCGCATACGGACACCGGCTTGCCGGCCTTGCACGCGGCCCGGATCGTGCCGGCGATCAGCCGCAGCACGGCCGGATGGAATTCGTCGTAGAGGTGGGCGATACGCGGGTCGCTGCGGTCGATCGCCAGGGTGTACTGCACCAGGTCGTTGGTACCGATCGACAGGAAGTCCAGGCGCTGCACGAACCAGCCGGCGGAGAGGGCCGCGGCCGGCACCTCGATCATGCCCCCGACCGGCACGGTTTCGCCGAAGGGTTTGCCCTGCTGGCGCAGCTGCTCGCGCGCCCGCTCGATCAGGATCAGCGCGGCATCGATCTCCTTTGAGTGCGACAGCATCGGCAGCAGGATCCGCAGCGGCCCGTGGGCCGCCGCGCGCAACAGCGCCCGCAACTGAGTCAGGAAGACGTCCGGCTCGGCGAGGCTGTAGCGGATCGCGCGCTGCCCGAGCGCCGACGCCCCGGTCTGCGTCAGTTCCTGGCCGGCCAGGGTCTTGTCCGCGCCGATGTCGATGGTGCGGATGGTGACCGGACGTCCCTGCATCGCGGTGACCGCGTCCGCATAGGCACGGTACTGCTCGTCTTCGTCCGGCAGCCGGCTCTTGTTGAGGAACAGGAACTCCGAGCGGAACAGGCCGATGCCGGCCGCGCCCAGCCGCAGCGCCTCCACCGCCTCCTCCGGCTGCTCGATGTTGGCCATCAGCAGGATCGACTGGCCATCGAGCGTGGTGCTCGGTACGTTGATCAGCCGCCCGAGCTTGAGCGACTCCAGCTGCGCCAGCTGCTGGCGCTCCCGGTACTCGTTGAGGACGAACTCGTCGGGATTGACGATGACCACGCCGGTCTCGCCGTCGAGGATGAGCATGTCGTCGTCACGTATCAGCTTGCTCGCGCTGGTGGCGCCGACGACCGAGGCGATATTGAGGCTGCGGGCGAGGATTGCGGTGTGGGAGTTCGAGCCCCCCAGCTCGATAAGAAAACCGAGCGCCCCTTTCAGCTGCAGCATGTCCGCCGGCGTGATGTCGTGCGCGACGAAGATGAGCGCCTCCCCCGGTTCCCGGCGGAACACCTCGAGGCGCGACCCGGCCAGGGCCTTGAGCAGCCGGGTGGTCACCTGCTCGACGTCGCGCCCGCGCTCCCTCAGGTAGGGATCGTCGATCTCACGGAACTGCGCGGCAAGTTCCTCCGCCTTCTCCGCAATCGCCCATTCGGCATTCACCAGCCCGAGCCGGACCATGTCGCAGGCCGCGTCGATGAGCGCCGGATCGTTGAGGATCATGATGTGGACGTCAAGCAGCGCGCGCGCTTCGGACGGAGCGCCCGCCGTCAGGTGCGCGGCCACGTCCTGCAGCTCGGCGGTGACAATCTCCACCGCCTGCTTCAGGCGCTCGAGTTCCGCCTCGGCGGCGCCTGCCGCAAGCCGGTAGCGCGGCACGTCGATCAGCCGAGACTCGACAACGCAGGCGCGGCCTGTGACGATGCCGCCGCCGATGGGGGTGCCGAAGACGGTGAACATCAGCTGCCCTTGCTCCCGGTTACCCGCCCGGACGCTTCGCCGAAGCCCGAAGAGATCAGGGCCACCAGCGCCTCGAGGGCCTGGTCCTCGTCCTTGCCGTCGGTCTCGACGACGATGACCGAACCCTGGGCGGCAGCCAGCATCATGACGCCCATGATGCTCTTGCCGTTGACCCGGCGGCTGCCTTTGCTGAGGAACACGTCGGCGGCGAAGCGCGTGGCCAGCTGGGTCAGCGCGGCCGACGGCCGGGCGTGCAGGCCGAGCCGGTTGACGACGGTCACTTCGGCACGCATCACGGCTCGCCCGCCTGGTCAGCGCCCGGCCCGGGCATGTTCCCCTTGGCGGCCAGCCGAGGGGGCTGTCCCTGCGGCCTCGCCTCGTCCATTCCCGCCATCTGAGGCGTGACGAGGCCGATGCTGTGGGTGATGGAAGCCTGCAGCTTGCGCGCCAGATCCTCCAGCGGCACGTTGCGGCGGTAGTTGAGCAGCTTCAGCAGCAGCGGCAGGTTCGCGCCATGGAACACCATCACCCGCCCCGGCTCCGCCAGCTGCACGGCGACCCGCGCCGGCGTCGCGCCGAACAAGTCGGTGAGGACGACCAGGCCGCTGCCGTCATTGATCCGCGCGGCCAGGTCGCGCGCCGCGCGCAGCGCGATGTCGGGGTCCTCGTCCGGGATGACATCCAGCGCGGCTACCTGGTAAGGCAGGCGGCCGTAGATGTGCCTCGTGCAGTGGATGAGCGCGGGATCGTTGAGGATCATGATGTGGACGTCAAGCAGCGCGCGCGCTTCGGACGGAGCGCCCGCCGTCAGGTGCGCGGCCACGTCCTGCAGCTCGGCGG
>JACCRJ010000661.1 GCA_013813615.1 Lautropia sp.
TCCCGACCCTCGACCTGACCGCGGACGAACTCGCCAAGTCCCACCTCCGCCATCTGGTCGGCGGGCATTCGGAGCTGGCTCGGGACGAGGCCATCTATCGCTTCGAGTTCCCGGAGCGGCCCGGCGCGCTGATGAAGTTCCTGGCAGCCATGAGCCACAACTGGAACATCTCGCTTTTTCACTACCGCAACCACGGGGACGACCAGGGTCGGGTTCTGGTGGGGATGCAGGTCCCGGCCTCCGAGCGGGAAGAGTTCGCCGCATTCCTGGCAGGGTTGGGATACCGGTACTGGGAGGAAACGGCGAATCCCGCCTATCGGCTGTTCCTTGGAGCGAAGGCGTCAGCCGACTCGGGCGGCTCGTAGCCGGCGGCCCGTCGGCGGCGGAAAGGTGAGCTCCCGGTAGCCCACGTTTTGCGTCCGATGCACGACGGGTTCACCCCGTCACCTAAAGTGAAACCGAACTACCTTCACGTTTGTTAACTATGAAAACGAGTGCATCGCTTTGTTTCAGTCTGTTTTGCCGGTTAAATAGCCGGGATTGTTAAACGTCCGGGCAAGTCTGGCTCCAGGATGTCAATTCGCTTTTAGGACGAGGGCAGCAGGCGATGAGAGTTGCGATCGTCGTAGACGACAGGTCCGTGGTCAGCGAGATGATGGAGGCGTTGACGGCGGATGGGGACACCTGCCATGCCTTCCCGGATGCCAAGGCCTTTTTGCATGCTTTGCCGCGGGAGAGCTTCGACTCTTGCATCGTCGACTTGAGCCAGCCCACGCTTTCCGGCCCTGCCTTGGTCCGCCTGCTACGCGAGCGCAAGCAGACGGTGCCGGCGCTGATCCTGGCGCCGCGGGATTCCGAGCTCGAAATCATCAACGCGCTGGCAAGCGGCAATGATGATTTCCTGGTCAAGCCGGTCCGCGCCGGGGAACTTCGCGCACGCCTCAGGGCCATGGTGCGGCGGGCGATGCCCGGGCGGGCCGACGGCGACTCCTTCGAGTACGACCGGTTCCAGTTCAACCTGAAGACGCTGGCGGTGCAGGACCGGGGGGTCGACGTGGATCTGACCCAGAAGGAGTTTCAATTGGCCATGCTGATGCTCTGCAACGTCGGCAAGCCCTTGTCGCGGGGTCACATCCGCGAGGCCGTCTGGGGCCGCAATTCGGAAGTGCCGTCCCGCACGCTGGACACCCACGTTTCCCGGGTCCGCACCAAGCTTTCGCTGCGCCCTGAGTACGGCTACCTGCTCGCCCCTGTCTACAGCTATGGCTATCGCCTGGAACACCTCAAGGTGAACAAAGTCCCGGACGTGCAGGAAAGGGCCCCCGCATTCGCCGGGGCAGCGGGCTAGCTCATCCCGGCGCGTTGACGTGGCGGCGCGGCAGGGGTCGCGCAGGTCTATGCAGGTCTATAATAGGCTTTGCTTTCAAACGCTCGAAGGTCTGCGTCTGGATCCCCATAGCCATCGTCGGCGCTTGTTCGATCCCGCTGGCCCCCGCAGATGGCACTGCTGACACTCGGACTCAACCACACCACGGCGCCGCTGACGCTGCGTGAGAGGGTTGCCTTTCCGACCCGGGACGCAATTGGTGGCGCGCTCGCGGACCTGCGCTTGCACATGAAGGGGCTCGCCCCCGAGGCGGCGATCCTCTCCACCTGCAACCGCACGGAAATCTACTGCAAGACGGATGCGCCGGAAGAGGCCGGCCCGGCGCTGGTGCAGTGGCTCGGCGGCACGCACGGGCTCGACCGCGACAACATCGGGGAGCACCTCTACAGTCTGCCCGACCAGCAGGCGGTGCGTCATGCCTTCAGGGTCGCCAGCGGACTGGATTCGATGGTGCTCGGCGAACCCCAGATCCTGGGTCAGATGAAGGAGGCGGCGCGCATCGCGCATCACAACCAGACGCTCGGCAGCCACCTGCATCAGCTGTTCCAGCGCTCCTTCTCGGTTGCCAAGGAAGTTCGCACCCAGACCGCCATCGGCACGCAGTCGGTTTCGATGGCAGCTGCTTCGGTCAAGCTCGCCCAGGGCATCTTCGAGTCGCTCGGCGACCTCTCGGTGCTGCTGGTCGGCGCCGGTCAGATGGTCGACGTCTGCGCGGCGCACTGGGCGCCGCATCCGCGGCGCATGGTGGTCGCCAATCGCACTGTCGAGCGGGCACGAACTCTCGCCAGCCGTTTCCGCGCCGACAACATGGCGCTGGCGGAACTGCCGGAGCGGCTGGCGGAATTCGACGTCGTGCTGACGAGCACGGCCAGCACCCTCCCCCTGATCGGCCTCGGCATGGTCGAGCGGGCGATCCGGCAGCGGCGCCACAAGCCCATGCTGATGATCGACCTGGCGGTGCCACGGGACATCGAAATCGAAGTCTCGCGGCTGGACGACGTATTCCTCTACACCGTCGACGACCTGCGCGACCTGGTGCAGACTGGCCAGCAGGGACGGCGCGCGGCGATGGCCCAGGCCGAGGCGATCATCGATACGCAGGTGCATTCCTTCATGCGCTGGCTCGGCCAGCGCCAAGTGGTGCCGCTGATCCAGGATCTGCATGCGCGCGGGCAATCGCTGCGGCAGGCCGAGCTGGACAAGGCTCTGCGCATGCTCGCGCGCGGGGAGGAGCCGCAGAAGGTGCTGGAGGCGATGTCCGCCGCGCTGACGAACAAGTTCCTGCACGGGTCCACCGAGCTGATCAACCGGCAGGGACAGCACGACCCGCAGCTGGCTGCGTTGTTGAGCCAGCTGCTGCCGCCGGCGCGAAAGTGAAGCCGTCCCTGCAGAATCGCCTCGACCGGATGCAGTCGCGGCTCGAGGAGGTCAACGCGGCGCTATCCAGCGAGGACGCCGCCCGCGACCTGAAGCTGCTTCGCCGGCTGAACCAGGAGCACAACGAGCTCAGCGAGGTGCTCGGCCACTTCGACGCCTACCGGCAGGCCGAACGCGACCTGCAGGCCGCGGAGCTGATGGCTGCGGATGCCGACATGCGCGAGTTCGCCCTCGAGGAAATCCCGCTTGCCCAGGAGTGCCTGAACAACGAGCTGGCAACGATCGAGCAGTTGCTGCTGCCGCGAGACCCGAACGACTCGCGCAACGCGATCGTCGAGATCCGCGCGGGCACCGGCGGCGACGAAAGCGCCCTGTTCGCCGGCGATCTCGTTCGGATGTACCTGCGCTACTGCGAGCGGCTTGGCTGGAAGACCGAAATCCTTTCCGCCAGCGAATCCGAGCTCGGCGGCTACAAGGAAGTGATCGTCCAGATCGAAGGCGACAAGGTCTTCGGCAAGCTCAAATTCGAATCCGGCGGTCACCGGGTGCAACGGGTCCCGGCCACCGAAGCGCAAGGCCGCATCCACACCTCCGCCTGCACGGTGGCGGTGATGGCCGAGGCCGACGAGGTCGAGGACGTGCAGGTGAGCCCGGAGGACCTGCGCATCGACGTGTTCCGCGCCTCCGGTGCCGGTGGCCAGCACGTGAACAAGACCGAATCGGCGGTGCGGATCACGCACCTGCCCAGCGGCATCGTCGCGGAGTGCCAGGACGACCGTTCCCAGCACCGCAACCGCGACAAGGCGATGAAGGTGCTGCTGACCCGTCTGCGGGACGTGCAGCAGCGCGAGCTTCACGCCAAGGAGGCGGCGCATCGGAAATCGCTGGTCGGCTCGGGCGACCGGTCCGAACGGATCCGCACCTACAACTTTCCGCAGGGACGGGTCACTGACCACCGCATCAACCTGACCCTCTACAGACTGCAGGCGGTGATGGATGGTGACCTGGACGAGTTGACCGACGCGCTGGTCCGGGCGCAGATCGCGGAACAGGTCGCAGCCCTGGAAGAAGCGGCATGAAGAAGCAGCATACGGCGTCGTTCGGGGTGCGGCCGCCCGTCCGAGGATGACGCTGGACCAGTTGCTGGCGCAGGCCATCCGGCAGCGGCTGCCGCGGCTCGAAGCGCGGATGCTGCTGGCCTGCGCAACCGGCAGGAGCCCCGAGTGGCTGGTGGCCCACGGCCCGGACGAAGCGCAGGAGGACGCCGTCGAACGTTTCTCGCTGCTTGCTGAACGGCGCGCAGCCGGCGAGCCGATGGCGTACCTGGCCGGGATCCGGGAGTTCTTCAGCCGCCCCTTCCGGGTGACGCCGGCCGTCCTTGTTCCACGCCCGGAAACCGAGCTGCTCGTGGAGGTGGCGCTGGCACTGGTGCGACAGGTCCCGGCGCCGCGCCTGCTGGACCTGGGAACCGGCAGCGGCGTCCTCGCGGTCACCCTGGCCCTCGAGCGGCCCGACGCGGAGGTGACGGCAACCGACGTGAGCAGCGAGGCGCTTGCCGTCGCCGGCGCCAACGCGGCAAGCCTGGGCGCCGAGCGCGTCCGGTTGCGCCTCGGCGACTGGTGGCAGGCCGTGGACGGCGGCGATAACGGCTTTCACCTCGTGGTCAGCAACCCGCCGTACATCGCGGCACACGACCTGCACCTGGCCGAAGGCGACCTGCGTTTCGAACCGCCCGGCGCCTTGCAAGCCGGCCCGCGCGGCGACGAGGCGCTGCGGCAGATCATTGCCGGCGCGCCGGCGCGGCTGCGGCCGGACGGCTGGCTGGCCGTCGAGCATGGGCACGAGCAGGGAGGCGGCTGCCGGGAGATGATGGACCAACACGGACTCATCGGCATCGCGACGCATCGCGACCTCGAGCACCGCGAGCGGGTAACCGTCGGCCGCACCAGCAAGCGACCGCGACAGCGCGAACGCACCGAAAACATCAACGTGAGCTCGGCTAATTTGCCTTCGACTGCCGGATTGGGTATTTTGATCGTCAACCCGTAATGGAATCAGAAAGTCATGGACGCCAAGGAATTCATCCAGAAAACCATTTCCGAACATCCGGTCGTGCTGTTCATGAAGGGCACGGCCCAGTTCCCCCAGTGTGGCTTCTCCGGCCGCGCGATCCAGATGCTCAAAGGCAGCGGCGTCAAGCATATGGTCACCATCAACGTCCTGGAAGACGAGGACGTGCGCCAGGGAGTGAAGGATTTTTCGAACTGGCCGACCGTGCCGCAGCTCTACATCAACGGCGAGTTCATCGGCGGCTCCGACATCATGGCGGAGATGTTCGAATCCGGCGAACTGCAGAACATCGTTCCCGAAGCCGCCAAGGCCTGAGCAGCAGCCTCAAGTGCGCCCGGTGATTACCGGGACCAGAACGGGCCACAGCACCGGCCAAAGCACGCCCAGCCAGACGCCGGCCGCGATAACCAGGCTGAGCAGAACGGCGGCGCTGCCGATGTCCTTTGCCCGCCCCAGAAGCGGGTGCTGCTCCAGCGTCAGGGCGTCCGCCAGGGCCTCGATCGCCGAGTTGACCAGCTCCACCAGCCAGACGAAGACGATCGCACCGACCAGCGCGAGCGCCTGGCCCAGCGAGGGCGCCAGCCAGGCCGCTACCGGCACCAGCAGCGCACCGATGATCACTTCCTGCCGGAACGACGCTTCCTGTCGCCACGCGGCCGCGAGCCCTCTGATCGAATACGAGGTGGCGGCGGCCAGGCGCTTGAGGCCGCCACGGCTCTTGTACTTGTAGGCTGAACGATGATCCACGCCGGCGGACGCGGCGCTCAGGCCAGCCCCAGGCCCTCGTCCAGGCCCAGGTGCAGGTTCATCGACTGCACGGCGGCTCCGCTGGCTCCTTTGCCGAGGTTGTCCATCCTGGAGATCAGCATGATCTGGTCCTCCCGGCCGAAGACGAAGACGTCGACCCGGTTGGTATCGTTGCAGGCCTGCAGGTCGAAGTAGGCGCCCTCGAGCGTCTGCGGGTCGTTCAGCGGCATCACCCGCAGGAACCGCTCCCCCTCATAGTACGACGCCAGAACCTGATGAACGCTCTCGGGCGACGCGCCACCGCCAAGCCGGTCCGTCCGCAGGCCGATCGACACCGCCAGGCCCTTGTAGAAGTTGCCCACCACCGGCGCGAAGATCGGCACCATCGACAGCCTGCCGTGCGTCTTGATCTCCGGCAGGTGCTTGTGGCTCAGGCCCAGTCCGTACTGGCGAGGTGCCTCCAGCCGTTCATCGCCGCCGGCACGGTACTGCTCGATCATATTCTTGCCGCCACCCGAGTAGCCGGTAATGGAGAAGCAGCTGATCGGGTAGTCCGGTGGCAGCTGCCCTGCCGCCACCAGCGGCCGTACCAGCAGGATGAATGCTGAGGCATGGCAACCCGGGTTGGCGATACGCTTGCCCGCCCGGATCAGCTCCCGCTGCCCCGGCGCCAATTCCGGCAGTCCGTAGACCCAGCCGGCTTGCGTCCGGTGGGCGCTGCTGGCGTCGATGATGCAGGTCCTCGGGTTGGTGACCAGGGTTGCAGCTTCCCGCGCGGCGGCATCCGGCAGGCAGAGGAAGGAGACGTCCGCGGCATTCAGCAGGCGAGCCCGTTCCGCAGGATCCTTGCGCCTGTCCGGGTCTATCCGCAGCACCTCGATGCCGGCGCGCCGGCTCAGGAACTCGTTGATCTGCAGACCGGTGGTTCCTTCCTGGCCATCCACGAAAACGCTGTAAGTCATCTGCACCTGCCTGGAAACCCCGAACACCTGGCCATTATCAGTGTCAAACTCGCTGCCAGCAACCGACCGGCCGCGCCGGAAGCCGTTAAAAACCGCCGGTCGCGGATGATCGGATTGCCGACCGGGATGAATCATCGGCCGACGGAAATGCGGCCGGCGCAGGGGCGGCGTTGCATTTGCACCCGCATCGGCTAGTCTGCAAACTTGGAGCCTGTCGGGGCTGCCTCCCAACAACCTTGGTCCCGCACTCGGACCGCTTCCTGGCTGATGCTGATGACACGTCGCCTGATTGTCGCGATCACCGGCGCAAGTGGCGTCGCGTTCGGCGTTCGCCTTCTGGAATATCTCAAAGCCCACACCGACGTCGAGACCCACCTGATGGTGTCTGCTGCCGGCTGGCTCACGATCGACGCCGAACTCGACATCGACCGCCGTGCGCTCGAGTCGCTGGCGACCCGCGTCTATTCGGTGCGCGAAGTCGGCGCCTGCATCGCCTCGGGCTCCTTTGCGACCGACGGGATGGTGGTGGCGCCGTGTTCGATGCGGACCCTGGCGGCGATCGCCCACGGGCTGTCGGACAACCTGATCACCCGCGCCGCCGACGTCATCCTCAAGGAGCGGCGCCGGCTGGTGCTGATGACGCGGGAGACGCCGCTCAACCTCGCCCACCTGCGCAACATGACCGCCGTCACCGAGATGGGCGGCATCATCTTTCCGCCGGTACCGGCGCTTTACCAGCGCCCGGTGACCATCGCCGAGATGATCGACCACACGGTCGGGCGGGTGCTCGACCTGTTCGGCATCGGCCAGTCGCTCAATCCGCCCTGGGATGGCAACGCCGGCAGCGCTAACCACGCCGGCAGCAGCGGCAGGCGCGATGATCGAGCATGAACTGAAATTCGCGCTGACCCTGAGCATGGCGGCGGAGTTCGAGCAGCGTGCCGCCATCGGCCTGACCCAGGGGCCGCAGCGCCTCTGGTCCCGGTATTTCGACTCGCCCGCCGGCGACCTGATGAATGCGTCGGCGACCCTGCGGGTCCGCCAGACGCCCCGCGGCTATGTGCAGACGGTCAAGGCGGCCGGCAGCGGCGCCTTCGAACGCTATGAATGGGAAGCTGCAGTCGCCGGGGACCTGCCGGAATTCGATGCGCTGCCCCCGCCAAGCCATCCGGTCGGCGCGCTGGTCCGTGAGTGCTTCGGGTTGCTGGCGCCGGTCTTCGATACCGACTTCGAGCGGCAGGTGCGCCTGGTCCGGCCGCAGGCCGGCGTGACCCTGGAGATCGCCTGCGACCGGGGCGAAATTCGCGCCGGCCCGCGCAGCGAGCGCATTGCAGAGGTGGAGATCGAACGCAAGGAAGGATCGGCGGCGGCCTTCTACCACTATGCGATGCAGTGGGCCGCCCTCCACCAGGCGCAGCTGCTGCTCGGCACGAAGGGATCGCGCGGACTGCACCTGGCAGGCTGGCGGGCCGGCCGGCCTGCGGCGGTCAAGCCGCAACCACTCACGCCGCTGCCGGACCTGCCGGTCGCCGCCGCGGCGCAGGAGATCCTGACCGGCCATCTCGAACATTTCGTCGCCAACTTGCCATCGGTCCTTTCCGGCACCGACGCCGACGGCGTGCATCAGCTGTGCACGGCGCTGCGCTGCTTTCGCGCGGCAATCCGCTTCCTCGAGCTGCGCGGTGCGCCGTCGCTCGAAGTCTGCCCGCCGACCGGCGACGACCCCTCCGACGGCCTTCCGGCAGCCTGGCAGGATCTGGACGAGCGGGCTCGCAGCCTGGCGCACGCCGCTGCGCTGGTGCACGAGGCCGATGCCTGTGAGGCTGGATTGCTAGCCGGCCTGCGCGAAAGCTTGCCGGACGACGCAGCCGTCCAGTTGCTGCGCCGCAGCCTGGCAGCCTTTCGCGAGCGTGAGCGGCTCAGGCTGCGACAAGCGATGGCCTCGCCCGAGCTGACCGCGTTCGTCATGCGCGCCCATGCGGCGGTGGCGTCGTTGCCGCCCGACCGCTGGCCCGACCAGACGTTCGCGGCGTTCGCCGCCGGCCGGCTGGAGGGGCTGGCCCAGCGGGTGAGCCGCCGCACCCGGCGGGCGAAACAG
>JACCRJ010000675.1 GCA_013813615.1 Lautropia sp.
CTCGACAAGCACCGGCTGCCCGAGCTGTCCCGACAGCTTGTCGGCGATGAGACGCGCAATCACATCAGGTGCATCGCCGGGCGTACTCGGGGCCACCAGCTTGATGGGTTTGGCCGGGTAGGCCTGGCCCCATGCGGCTCCCGCGATGCCCGATGCCGTCGCGATCAGCAATGCAAAGCGAATGAAATTCATCATGTTTTCTATGCCTTACAACCTCAATGCGCCCAGCCTGCCAGTTTTAAAACGGCTCGGGACGGATGTACCCAACCCAAGTATGACCTTGTCAGCGGCATTTCGCTGATGGTAAGTCGGATCGCGGGCCGACTCGGCTCTGCTGAGCAGCATTCGCTCGACTCCGCGTCATCATTCGAAAATCCACGATGGCTGCACATCCTTTTATGAAGCAATCGTAACCGTCCGGCCTGCCTGGATCCTGATCAACCCCGGCTCCCGACCGGGCCGTGGGTTCATGGAGCGCGCCGGCAATCAGGAGCTGAATGCCCGCTCGGTCCGGCACGAGCGGCGTCTGCGCCATCGTGCTGCATCCAGTGCGCCGCACGCTCGGCGATCATCAAGGCAGGCGCCTGGGTATTGCCGGCGATGATGGTCGGCATGATCGAAGCGTCCGCTACCCGCAGGCCGCTCACGCCGTGGACGCGCAACCTCGAGTCGACAACGGCGTCGGGGTCATTGCCCATGCGGCAGGTACCGACCGGGTGGAAAAGGGAATTGCCCGATAGGCGGGCATGCGCGATCAGTTCCGCAATGCTGGCGGCGGGCGCTCCCGGTTCGATCTCTTCGCCCGCGAACGGCGCCAATGCCGGCATCTGCAGCAGCTGGCGCGCCCGCTGAACACCGACGGCAAGCCGGCGACCATCGTCGTGCTGCGCCAGGTGATTGAACGTGATCGCTGGCGCGGCGGTGGGATCGATCGTGGCGATCCTGACGAACCCCCGGCTGGCCGGTCTCAGCAGCACGACGTTGGTGGTGAATGCGGAGAACGGATGCAGTTCCACGCCGCGGGCTCCGCGGCGGGCCGCGCTGTAGTCCCAGAACGTGAGCTGTATGTCCGGCCGCTCGCCGCGATCGCCAATGCCTTGCTCGGTGCTCAGGAAGCAGCCGGCTCGGGTGCCGGTCGCGAGTGGACCGCGACGTGTCAAGGCGTACTGAACGCCCATCGCCATCTTCGCAGTGAGCCGTCGCATCGAGTCGTTCATCGTGACCGGCAGGCGGCAGCGCATGACGATGCTCGTGCGAAAGTGGTTCTGAAGATTTTCACCGACGCCGGGAAGATCCGCGACGATCGGTACACCCAGCTGATTCAATTGCCGGGCGCTGCCCACCCCCGAGCGAAGCAACACAGCCGGAGAGTTGAAAGTGCCCGCCGATAAAACAATCTCACGCCCGGCATCGGCACGCAACCGGCGACCGTCGCGCAGGTACTCGACACCTGCCGCCCTGTCGCCCTGAAACAGGATTCTGTCGACGGTGGCGTTGCTTGCGACGATCAGATTAGACCGCCCTCGCGCCAGCTTCAAATAGGCATTGGCCGTGCTGACGCGAATGCCGCGCCGGATGTTCAACTGGTAGTAGCCGATCCCCGCCTGATCGCGGCCGTTGAAGTCCGCGTTGGCGCAGATACCGGCTTCGACGCCGGCGTTGACGAAGGCGTCGCTCAGCACGTGCCGATCGGCCGGATCAAAGACGCCTAGCGGCCCTCGCGAGCCGTGAAATTCATCGGCACCTCGGCTGTTCGACTCCGAATGGATAAACCAGGGCAAAACGTCGTCATACGCCCAGCCATCGTTGCCCTGGTCGCGCCAGTCATCGTAGTCACGACGATTGCCGCGGATGTAGATCATCCCATTGATGACGCCGGTTCCGCCGACGCCACGACCGCAGGGAACTTCCAGCATGCGGCCGCCCAGATGCGGTTCGGGCTGAGTCCGGTACATCCAGTTATGGCGCTTGCTGCCAAGCAGCCGGGCGTAGCCGACAGGCACGGAAATCCACGGGCTGCGGGATTCTCCGCCCGCTTCGAGCAGCAGCACGCGGTACCTCCCCGACTCGGACAGTCGCGCGGCCAGGGCGCAACCGGCGGTGCCGGCGCCGACGACGATGAAATCGAAAGCCTGCCTGATCACTGGTTTCGCGACTGACTTGCCTCTCGAATCCCGGCAGAGCAACCGGCAGAGCCGTCAGGCAAATCGGCCCGGCCGTCAATAACCGGGAGACATTTCATGCTGCTGCGCAGACTGTTTGGCCTCATGACCTTCGGTTCCCGATTGCCGTGTGCAGCGCTGATCGTGTTGCTTGGCGTAAGCATCATGCCGCTCGCCTTCGCCCAGGGCGCCTGGCCCTCCCGGCCCGTCCACATCGTCGTTCCCTATCCGCCCGGCGGCGCATCGGACATTACGGCGCGCTTGCTGGCCCAGAAGCTGACCGAATTGTGGGGCCAATCGGTCGTCGTCGACAACCGCGCCGGTGCCAACGGCATCATCGCGCTGGAATACGTCTCAAAGCAGCCCGGCGACGGGTATACGCTGCTGATGGCCAACCTCGGGCCCAACGCCATCAATCCGGCGGTCTACACCCGACTTCCTTACGACCCCATCACTGACTTTACACCGGTCACGCTGACGACGCTGGTCCCGCAGATCCTGGTTGCGTCGACGTCGCTGCCGCAGAAGACCCTGGCCGACGTGTTGGCCTATGCCCGCGCCAACCCTGGCAGCATGAACTACGGCACCGGCGGCAATGGTTCGGCCAATCATCTCGGCATCGAGCTTGCCGCAACCATCGCAGGCGTCAGCATGACCGCGGTGCCGTACAAAGGTGATGGGCCGGCGATGGTCGACACGATTTCAGGGCAGGTGTCGCTGACGCTGCCTACCGTACCCGCCGCCTTGCCGAACATCAGGGCGGGCAAGCTGAAGGCGCTGGCCGTCGGAAGCAGGCAACGGGTCCCGGCCCTGCCGGATGTTCCGACGATGCACGAGGCTGGGGTCGCCGGCTACGAATCGGTGTCGTGGGGCGGCGTGATGGGCCCGGGGGGCATGCCAGCCGACCTCGTCGGACGAATCGACCGTGATATTCAGACGGTACTGGGGCAGCCTGATGTCCAGGAGAAGCTGGCTGCGCAAGGCGCTCAGATCGTGTCCCAGGGGCCGGTGCAATTTGCCGCGTTCCTGAAGAGCGAAATCGACAAGTGGGCTGCTGTTGCGAGAAAGGCCAATATCCGGATCGATTGACGCACGGCGGCCTGACGACGCCTCCCCCCATCTGTCACGACGCGGGATGCCCCGTCAGGATGAGGGCAATGTCTGCTTGGCGATGCGGAACGCCCAGTTCGCCAGTGCGCCGCAGACGAACAGGAACGCCGCGAACAGGATGGGGTGATACGGATCGCCGCTGCGGTCAAAGAACCACCCGGCGATGGTCAGTGCGAACAGGCCGAGTCCCGCGGCCCGGCGCGTGGATAGCCACAAGAGACCGGCAGCGCCAAGCAGTTCCAGCACACCGCTGACCCACACCGCCGCACGAGGCCACGGCACGTAAGGCGGCACGATCCGCATCGCCGCCTCGGTGGCCACGAAGTGCCCGATGCCGCCGAT
>JACCRJ010000132.1 GCA_013813615.1 Lautropia sp.
TTCGGCGACTTCATCAACCGCATCAAATGGCGCGCCACCCGCGAGCCGGCGCCGACCGTGCTGGCCGACCTGATCAAGGCAATCGACTACCAGGCGTACCTGGCCGAACAGGGCGAGGAGCGCAGCGCCGCTACCCGCTGGCAGAACGTCAACGACTTCTGCGACTGGCTCAACAAGCGGGCGGAAGAAGATTCGAAGAGCCTTGTCGACATGGCCCAGCACATCTCGCTCATCACCCGGCTAGAGGGCCGGGAAAGCGAGGGCGATGCGGTCCGCATGTCGACCATCCACGCCGCCAAAGGCTTGGAGTACCCGCATGTCTTCCTGGTCGGGGTCGAGGAGGGGCTGCTGCCCCATGCCGGCCGCGAGGACGAGGACTCCACCAGCCGCGGCCATTCGCCACAAGCGGTGGTCGACCTGGCGAAACTGCAGGGGGAACGACTCGAGGAGGAGCGCCGCCTGATGTACGTTGCCACCACCCGGGCGAAGCGGTCGCTGACCCTGACCTGGTGCCGCCAGCGCCGACGCGTCCGCACGATGATCGAATGCCAGCCGTCCCGCTTCATCACCGAGATGCAGCTGGACCTGGAGGGCACGGCCAACAAGCCCGTCTCCACCGAGGATGCAAAAAAGCGCCTGGCGGCGCTTCGGGAGATGTTCAGGAAGGACTAGGGCGTGTTAACACTACGCACCGCTTCCACGATCAATGCGAAAGTGATGAAACCGATGAACATGACATCGAGTTTTTCGAATCGCGAGAAGATCCTGCGAAAGCCCTTTAGGCGTCTGAACAGGCGCTCGATCTCATTGCGCCGCTTGTACATGGCGCGGTCGTACTCCCAAGGCTTGATGCGGGTGGACAAAGGGGGAACTACAGGGGTGAAGCCAAGATCCAGGGCGAGCTGGCGGGTTGCGTCACCCTCGTACGCCCGGTCCATCAGCAGGTGCATCGGCCATGAAGGCTTTCCAAGGCCGGACAGGAGCGCTCGTGCCGAAGGGGCGTCATGCGCCTGCCCCGGTGACAGCGCGAACGTTATGGCCGTTCGAGCATCTGCGGCAACCATATGAATTTTGGTTGTCCATCCCCCTCGGGATTTGCCAATGGATTGTGGGCCGTTTTTTTTAGCGCACCGGTGCCGTCGGGATGCACTTTGACGCTCGTGCTGTCGAGCGACACGGCCTCGATCTTGATCCGCACGATCTGCTCGCGCTGCAGCATCGTAAATGCCCGGTCCAGGACGCCGTTTCTGGACCAGCGGCTCATCCGAGTGTAGATCGTATGCCAATTGCCATAGCGCTTCGGCAGTCCTCGCCATTTGCAACCGTGCTCGGCCACGTAAAGAACCGCATTCAACACCTGCAGGTTCGATACGCTGACGTTGCCGCGTTGGCGAGGAAGACTGGCGGCTATCTTCTCGTACTGGGATGGGTTTATTTCCATCCGGATATTCTATCGCACCAATCATGATTAGTGTTAACAGGCCCTAGTCGCGGCTTGTTGCTTGACGAATAACTCAAGCTAGCACCGCGTAGGAGGTCGTCATGGACTGGAGCGCCGTGTCCGCTATCGCAGGGGTCTTCGCTGCGATCTTCGTCGCCATCACCGTTGTTTACTTGGCGATCCAGATCAAGCGAAGCACGCTGGCGACGCACTCTCAGACCTATCACCTTGCCACTTCGGCGCTCGCAGAGATGGCCGCCATCATCGGCAGCGACAAGGAGCTTGCCAGGATTTTTCGGATCGGAATGGTAGACCCCGATAGCTTGACAGAGGACGAGTTCACGCAGTTCGGCTATCTTGGCATCAGCCTGTTTCGCCGATTGGAGAATGTCTTCTTTCAGTACCAGTCGGGCATGATCGACGAAGACTTCTGGGTCGGACACCGCGACAACATCCTCTGGTTCTTCCACCGACCTGGTATGCAAGTCTGGTGGAAGGATCGCAAGTTCGGCTTCAGCAAGCGCTTTCGCGAGTTTCTGGACAATTCCGCGCCAAGCGACATTGCATCGCCAGAGACCCGTCGCTTGTGAATTCGGTTCACCGTTCTATCAAGGAGGAGTTCTCAATGAAACCAGACCCGCATCGGCGCTGGCCTGTGCAAATCAGTGCTCTATTACTCGTCACTCTTCTTGTTACTGTCTCCCATGGCGCTGGGCTTGCTCCGC
>JACCRJ010000708.1 GCA_013813615.1 Lautropia sp.
AACCGTCAGGTCTTCGACGCCGGTGCCTGCATCGATCAGGATGTCGTCGTCGATCAGGAAGGAGGACGTGCGCAACTGGTCTGCCCGACGGTACATCCGGCCGCCGGAGCCGGTTCGCAATCCAGGACCTGACGTGCCCGCGGCGAGCGCGGTTACTGCCGCATCGCCGGCGTAACCGGTCGCCGGTGCGCCGCCAACTGCATGATCCCCGCGCCGACCCGCCGCCGCACCGTCCTCTTCGACAGGGTCGGCCGCCCGGTCACCGGCCCGCTCACCGCTGACCGGCCTGCCGATCGAGCCACCGATGCCGCCACTGCAGCCGAGTACTTGCAAGCGCATGGCAGGATTAGATCACTGTCTCGGGTACTCGAGGGCTGACCTTGATGAAGACCTTGGGGCAAAAAACCTTGACGCGTTCCGTGCGGCCTGGCACGTCGGTTTCGCCGAGGGGCTCCAGAGCCACCTTCGTCACACCTCTTGCGGTGGCCTCGCCGATGAGCACCGGCAGGTTGAATTTCTTGGTGGCCGCTTCCAGTCGGGCGGCGAGATTGACCGCATCGCCGATGGCAGTGTATGTGCGACGAAGTTGCGAGCCCATGTCGCCGACCCGCGCCGTGCCGGAATTGATGCCGATGCCGATCGCGAGCAGAGGCCAGCCGCGCTCCTCGAACTCCTCGTTCAAAGCAGCCACCACCTTCTGCATCTCGATCGCCGCGGCCACCGCATTGTCTTCCTGCCGCGGATCGTCGATCGGCGCGCCCCAGAAGGCCATGATCGCGTCCCCCATGTACTTGTCCACCGTGCCTTCATGACGGTGCACGACTTCGGTCATGCGCGTCAGGAAGCGGTTGAGGTACTCGCGCAGTGCCTGCGGCTCCATCGCCTCGGCGATCCGGGTGAAGCCCCGAACGTCTGCAAAAAGGATGGTCAGCTTCTTGTTCTGGCTTTCGATGGGATAGTCCTGGGGCCGTCGCGCCATGCGCCTGACGAGCTCCGGTGACACGTACTGCCCGAACAGCTCGATCACCGCCCGGCGCGCCTTGCCCTCGACGAAGTGGCCGATCGCAAGGTTCATCATCGCGACCACGACCACCAGCGAAAAAGTTGCGGCCAGCGGCATCACCCAGCCGAAATGAACGAAGGCGGCGAGGTTCAGCAGGTAGACGGAGCCGAGCAGCCCGCCCGAGAGGATGCCGATTCCGGCTGCACCGAGGTTCGGCATCCACCAGGAGACGAGCAAGCCGAGGGCCAGCGTCAGCAGCGCGATGCTGACCGGCCCGTGCCAGGGAGTCGACTGCAGGTCGCCGGCAAGCGCGCCGGCAATCAGCGTTGCATGAATTTCGACGCCGGGCGTGCTGGGGTTCACGGCGGTCGCCTGGCGATCGCCAATGCCCTGGGCGGAGGCACCGATCAGCACGATCTTGTCCTTGAACACCGACGGGTCGATGCGGCCCTTCAGCACGTCACTGGCTGAGATATAGCGAAACCGCTTGGCAGCCGGCCCCGCAGCGCCGGCAAACGGCACCAGCGCCGTCAGGTCGTTTGCGATGGGGATGGTGACGCCGGCGCGGGTGTCGAGCGTCCTGCCCGGCCTGGCGGTGCCGCCCGCAACTGCGGCTGCGGTGGCTGCGGTGGCTGCGGTGGCTGCGGTGGCTGCGACGGCTGCGCTTCCATCGGTATCACTCTGCCTTGATGTTTCGCTCGCGGATGACCTTGGTCCAGCGTTCGACCTCGCTCTGGATCAGCTTGTCGAACTCTTCGGCGGGCGCCGGCGTCAGCTGCGTTCCCATCGTCTCGAGCCGCTTGACGACTTCGGGCGCAGCGAGCGCGGCCATCATCTGGTCCGACAGCCGACGCACGATTTCGCGCGGCGTGCCGGCCGGAGCGACGATCCCGTACCACGGCAGGAACATCGCGTCGGCGTAGCCGGCCTCCGCCACCGTCGGCACGTCCGGCAGCTCGGGCACGCGCTTGGGCGCGCTGACCGCCAGCGCCCGGAAGCG
>JACCRJ010000713.1 GCA_013813615.1 Lautropia sp.
TCGGGCACGGTCATCGGCGCCGATGGCTTCGGCTTTGCACCGCGCAAGGGAGGCGGCTGGCACAAGATCCCGCAGCTTGGGGGCGTGCGGATCGGCAACGATGTGGAAATCGGCGCCAACTGCTGCATCGACCGCGGCGCACTCGACGACACCGTCATCGACGACGGCTGCAAGCTGGACAACCTCATCCAGATCGCCCATAACGTGAGGATCGGCGCCCATACCGCGATTGCCGCCTGCGCCGGCATCGCCGGCAGCGCCGAGATCGGCCAGCGGGTGCAGATCGGCGGCGCATCCGGCATCGCCGGCCACATCACCGTCTGCGACGATGCGATCATCTCGACCATGACCCTGATCTCCCGCTCGGTCACCAAGCCAGGCTTCTACAGCGGCATCTTCCCGTCGATGGAGAACGCGCAGTGGGAGCGGGCTGCCGCGGTGGTTCGGCAACTTCCCGAGTTGCGCAAGCGCGTCAGGCACTTGGAGCAAGTCTCCCGACAACAATCAGAACGACAAGCGATCCGTGCAGAGGAAGGACCCGATGAAGGCGCAGATGAACACCCCTGATATCAATCAGATCCTGAAGTACCTGCCGCACCGCTATCCGTTTCTGCTGATAGACCGCGTGCTGGAGCTCGATCCGGACAAGCGGATCGTGGCGCTGAAGAACGTGACGTTCAACGAACCTTACTTCACCGGTCATTTTCCGCATCTGCCGGTCATGCCGGGTGTCCTGGTGGTGGAGGCGATGGCACAGGCGGCAGGGGTCCTGTCGTTTGCAACCATGGGCCGGCAGTCGGATGCCAATTCGGTGTTCTACTTCGCCGGCATCGACGAGGCCCGCTTCAAGCGCCCGGTCGTGCCGGGAGACCAGTTGAAGCTGCAAGTGGACATCCTGCGCAAGTCACGACTGCTGTGGAAATTCAAGGGGACCGCCACCGTGGACGGGCAGGTCGTCGCCGAGGCGCAGCTGATGTGCGCCCTGCGTGAAATCGAGGGTCGCAGCGACGCAAAAGGCGCGGATGATCCGGTGAACTGAATGGCAGCAGGCGGCGAATCAACCAGCGGCGCGGACGGCAACGCAGGCAGCAACGCCGACGACAACGCCAGCGACAGCGCTGGAACCACTGCGGGCAGGATCCATCCGACCGCCATCGTCGATCGATCGGCAGAACTCGACCCGAGCGTGGCTGTCGGCCCTTATGCCGTCATCGGCGCGGACGTGCAGATCGGCGCCGGGTCGAGCGTCGCCGCCCACGCGGTGATCGAAGGGCCGGCCCGCATCGGCACGAATAACCGCTTCTACTCGTTCTGCGCGATCGGCGGCGAGCCGCAGGACAAGAAGTACGCCGGCGAGCGGACCCAACTCGAGATCGGCGACGGGAACACCTTTCGCGAGTATGTGACGGTGAACCGCGGAACGGCGCTGGACACCGGCGTCACCCGCGTGGGCAACGACAACTGGATCATGGCCTACGTCCATATCGCCCACGACTGCCAGGTCGGCAGCCACACCGTCCTTGCCAACACGGTCAACCTGGCGGGGCACGTGAAGATCGGCGACTGGGCCGTTCTCGGCGGCTACACCGGCGTGCACCAGTTCTGCAAGATCGGCGCGCACGTGATGACCGGCGTGGGCACCGTCGTCCTGCAGGACATTCCCACCTACGTGATGGCTGCCGGCAACTCGGCGGCAGCCCACGGCATCAACAGCGAAGGCCTCAAGCGGCGCGGCTTCACGCCTCAGGACATCGCCATCATCCGGCGGGCCTACAAGACCCTCTACCGCTCCGATCTCGGCCTCGATGATGCGCGTCGGGAACTGGCGTCGGCAGCGTCAGCCGACGCCGCATCGGCGCGCTGCCTGACGCCGCTGCTGGCGTTTCTGGACTCGGTCACGCGTGGTATCGTCCGCTGATCGCACGCCGCCCGATGGCGGAGCGCGACCGGCACCCGGGAGGCACCGTTGAAGATCGGCATGGTCGCGGGCGAAGCCTCGGGAGATCTGCTCGCTGCGTCGGTGCTCGCCGCCTTGAACGCGCGTCGAACGCCGAAGGCAGGGCCGCTGCAGACAGCCGGCATCGGCGGACCGGCCATGGCGCAGCAGGGCTTCGATTGCTGGTGGCCATCGGAACTGCTCGCCGTGCACGGCTACGCCGCCGCCCTGAAGGTCTACCCCAAGCTGCTCGCCATCCGGCGCCGGCTTGCCGAGCAGCTGCAGGCCTGGCCGGCGCGCCTGTTCGTCGGCGTGGATGCGCCGGATTTCAACCTGGGCCTCGAGGCGCGCCTGCGCACCGCCGGGGTCAAGACCCTGCACTTCGTGAGCCCGTCGATATGGGCATGGCGCCGGGAGCGGATGGAGAAGATCCGCAAGGCGGTGGACCGGATGCTGCTGGTGTTCCCGTTCGAGGAAGCCATCTATCGCGATGCCGGCATACCCGCGGTCTACTGTGGACATCCACTGGCCGACCAGATCCCGATGGAGCCGGACCGCGCGGCGGCGCGCCGAAAGCTCGGCATTCCGGAAGGGGAGACGGTGGTGGCGGTGCTGCCTGGCAGCCGCGCCGGCGAGGTCACCCACATCGGGCCGGTGTTTCGCGACACGGTCAACCTGCTCGCGCAGGAGAACCCGGGGTGGCATTTCCTGATTCCTGCCGCCGGCGAGGAGCGCCAGCAGCAGTTGGCGCAACTGCTGGCGGGGCGCGAATTTCCCGCTGACGTGCGCCTGCTGCTCGGCCAGGCCCACCTCGCGCTGGCCGCCTGTGACGCCGCGCTGATCGCCAGCGGCACCGCCACCCTCGAAGCCGCGCTCTTCAAGCGACCGATGGTGATCGCGTACCGGATGGCGGGACTGAGCTACCGGCTGATGAAGGGACGTGGCTACCTTCCCTACGTTGGTCTGCCCAACATCCTCTGCGGCGGCTTCGTCGTGCCGGAATACATCCAGGATGCAGCGACGCCGGTGGCGCTCGCGGATGCGGTGACCCGCCGCCTGCACGACGTTCCCGGCAACGAGCGGCTGGTGGCGCGGTTTCAGGAGATCCACCGCCAGCTCGCCTGCGGCTGCGCCGAACGCGTCGCCGACGCCGTCATGGCGCAAGCTGGCGGCGGTTGACGCACGCCGCCTGGGCGAGCATGTCCGCAAGTCCACCGATCGTCACCTCGGCGGCGAACCCGCGATTCAAACGGATCCGGTCGCTGATTCAGTCGGCGCGGGAGCGGCGGCGCGAGGCAGCCTCCGTGCTGGAAGGCATTCACCTGGTCGGCGCCTGGCTTGCCCACCGTCCGGACGGCCGGCAGCCGCTGCTGGAGCTCGCGCTGGCCCAGCGGGCGCTGGCCTCCGCGGAGATCGGCGCCCTTGTCGAGCGGGGTGGTGTCCAGCCCCTGGTGATCGAGGATCGGCTCTTCGACAGCCTCGGGACGATGCCGTCCCCGGTGCCCGTGCTCGCGCTAGTGACGACGCCCAAGCCGGACCTGCCGGATCACATCGACCGGGACACGGTGGTGCTCGACCGCATCCAGGATCCCGGCAACGTCGGGGCCATCCTGCGCAGTGCCGCTGCCGCCGGCATCGCACGGGTCGTCACGACGCCGCAGACTGCCTGGTGCTGGTCACCGAAGGTGCTGCGCGCGGCGATGGGCGGGCACTTCGGGCTGAGCATCCATGAGTCTCACCCCTGGAGCCGGCTCGCTCCGTTGATCGGCATTCCCCTCGCCGGGGCGCTTGCCCACGGCGGCGTCTCGCTCTACGACAGCGACCTCTGCGCACCCTGCGTCTGGGTGTTCGGCAACGAAGGCGATGGACCCGCGGCCGAGATCGAGCAGCGACTGGACTGGCGCCTGACGATTCCCCAGACAAGCCAGGTCGAGTCGCTCAACGTCGCGGCAGCCGCTGCCGTGTGCCTGTTCGAGCAGCGCCGCCAGCGGCTGGTGCGCGCGCGTTCTGCCCGGTCCGGCGCCTGAGCCGCCCGGCGGGACGCCGAAGCGCCGCTATTGCCGCTCCATCTGGATCACCGTCAGCACGGTGGCCGCGATCTCCTCGATCGACTTGGTGGTGGAGGAGAGCATGCCGATGCCTTCACGGCGCATCATCGATTCCGCCTGCGCCACCTCCGAGCGGCAGCTGGCGAGCGATGCGTACATGCTGCCGGGACGGCGCTCGCTGCGCACCTCGTGCAGGCGCTCGGGCGTGATGGTGAGTCCGAACAGCTTGTCCTTGAACCGGTAGAGCACCTCCGGCAGGCGCCAGCGTTCGAAGTCCTCCGGTATCAGCGGGTAGTTGGCCGCCTTGATGCCGTGCTGGATCGCGAGATAGAGGCTGGTTGGCGTCTTGCCGCAGCGGGAGACGCCGACCAGGATCACGTCCGCCTTGTCCAGCTCCGAATGCTGCTGGCCGTCGTCATGCGCCAGCGCGAAGTTGATCGCTTCGATGCGCTCGCGGTACTTGTCGGGACTGGTGATCCGGTGAAATCGACCGATGCCGTGCGAGGACCCCAGCCCCAGCTCCTTCTCGAGCGGCTCGACGAAGGCGGCGATCAGGTTCAGGTACAGCGCGTGAGCGGTCTGGACGATGTCGCTGATGCGGCTGTTGACGAGCGTCGAGAACACGATCGGCCGTTTGCCGTCGAGGCTGCCCTGGTGGTTGATGCGATTGAGGGCGTCGGTCGCCTTCTGCTCGGTATCGATGAAGGACAGGCGGACGTAGCGCAGCTTGACGTCTTCGAACTGGCTCAACAGGGACGATCCGAAGGTCTCGGCGGTGATGCCGGTACCGTCGGAAATGAAGAAGGCGGTGCGCTCCGGCGCCTCGCCGGGCGGCTGCCGGGTCACCATGGGGTATCGGTCGGAAAAGGCATGGGCTTCGGTTTCCGCGCGATCGGGAATCTAATGTGGAGGTCCGCAGCAGTCGAGTCGCTAGAATAACCCTTGACAGGTCGTGGAGGCAGTCTCGGGACTGTATCTTGCCTGCCGCCTGCGGTGCGCTGCAGCCGCCTGATTGGCCGTCCCAGTTGGCCGTCCCCAGTCGGTCGCCTACAGCATATCCAGCCTCGCTGCCAAGCACGGCCTGCCGGCCGGAAACCGGCATCGTGCGGGCGCGCTTTGGCATGCACCCGGTTCCCAACCATGATCCTCAAGACCAACCATGAACAGATTCGAAGGACGCCATGCCGTTCCCTTCGAGGATTTGCGCATGACCGACGTGGAAATCGTCGGCGGCAAGAATGCCTCGCTGGGAGAAATGATCAGCCAGCTCGCCCAGGCGGGTGTGAAGGTGCCGGGCGGATTTGCCACCACTGCCCATGCCTTCCGTGAATTCCTGTCCCACAACCGTCTGACCGAGCGCATCGCCGACCGGCTCGCCGGCCTCAACATCGACGATGTGAAGGCACTGGCGCAAGCCGGCGCCGAGATCCGTGGGTGGGTTCGGGAAGCCGCCTTCCCCGCGCCGCTCGAGAAAGCAATCCGTGAACACTTTCAGGAACTTACGGACAATTCCTCATCTGATATCTCGTTCGCGGTCCGATCCAGCGCAACCGCCGAAGACTTGCCGGACGCATCGTTTGCCGGCCAGCAGGAGACCGTGCTCAACGTCGTCGGGATCGATGCGATCCTCGCCCACATCCTGGAAGTCTTCGCCTCGCTCTACAACGACCGCGCCATCTCGTACCGGGTTCACCAGGGGTTTGCTCACGAAGGCGTGGCGCTGTCGGCCGGCGTCCAGCGGATGTGCCGCAGCGACATCGGCGCAGCCGGAGTCATGTTCACCCTGGATACCGAATCGGGGTTTCGCGACGTGGTCTTCATCACGAGCTCCTACGGCCTCGGCGAGACGGTGGTACAGGGCGCCGTCAACCCTGACGAGTTCTATGTCCACAAGCCGATGCTGAAGGCTGGCAACTACTCCATCGTGCGCCGCCAACTGGGCTCCAAGCTGCTGAAGATGCAGTATGCCGACAGATCGGCGACGCCTGCCGGCGGGGCCAGCCGGGCAGGCCATCCCGGCAAGACGGTGAAGACGGTGGATACCTCCGTCGAGCAGCGGGCACGCTTCTCCCTCAGCGACCCGGACGTCATCGAACTCGCCCGCTACGCGATGATCATCGAAGCCCACTACGGCCGGCCGATGGACATCGAGTGGGGCAAGGACGGCGGCGACGGCCAGCTCTTCATCCTGCAGGCACGGCCTGAGACGGTCAAATCGCAGGATCGGGAAGGGCGTCAGCAGCGGTTCGCGCTGAAGGGAACCTCGGACATCCTCGCCACCGGCCGTGCCATCGGCCAGCGGATCGGCGCCGGACCGGTCCGGATCGTTGTCGACTCGTCGGAGATGGACCGCGTCCAGGCCGGGGACGTGCTGGTCACCGACATGACCGATCCGAACTGGGAGCCGGTGATGAAGCGAGCATCGGCCATCGTCACCAACCGCGGCGGGCGGACCTGCCATGCTGCCATCATCGCCCGCGAACTCGGCATCCCGGCGGTAGTCGGCTGCGGCGACGCCACCGACCGGCTCGAGAACGGTGAGCTGGTCACCGTCTCCTGCGCCCAGGGCGACACCGGCTACGTCTACGACGGAATGCTGGAAACCGAGGTCACGGAGGTGGAGAACGGCGTCATGCCGTCCATTCCGGTGAAAGTGATGATGAACGTCGGCAACCCGCAGCTTGCCTTCGAGTTCTGCAGCCTGCCCAACGACGGGGTCGGGCTGGCCCGCGTGGAATTCATCATCAACAACAACATCGGCATCCATCCGAAAGCCATCCTCGACTATCCGGCGGTGGATGCGGAATTGAAGCAGGCGGTTGAAAGCGTCGCCCGCGGCTATGCCAGCCCGCGCGCCTTCTATGTGGAGAAGCTGTCGGAAGGCGTCGCCACCATCGCGGCCGCTTTCTGGCCCAAGCCGGTCATCGTCCGTCTCTCGGACTTCAAGAGCAACGAGTACCGCAAGCTGATCGGCGGCGCCCGCTACGAGCCGGACGAAGAGAACCCGATGCTGGGTTTTCGCGGCGCCTCACGCTACCTCGCACCCAGTTTCAGCGAATGCTTCGAGCTCGAGTGCCAGGCGATGAAGCGGGTGCGGGAAACCATGGGGCTGACCAACGTCGAGTTGATGGTGCCGTTCGTGCGCACCACGCAGGAAGCCTCCCAGGTGGTGGACATGATGGCCCGGCTCGGCCTGCGCCGCGGCGAAGGCGCAGGCAAGGACGGCAAGGGTGCGCTGAAGCTGATCATGATGTGCGAGCTGCCGTCCAACGCCATCCTCGCGGAAAAATTCCTCGAGTACTTCGACGGCTTCTCGATCGGCTCCAACGACCTGACCCAGCTGACGCTCGGCCTGGACCGCGACTCCGGACTGGTGGCGGCAGGCTTCGATGAACGTGACCCGGCAGTGATGGCCCTGCTGGAACGGGCGATCAGCGCCTGCAAGGCGCAGGGCAAGTACGTCGGCATCTGCGGCCAGGGTCCTTCGGATCATCCGGACCTGGCGCAGTGGCTGATGGAGCGCGGCATCTCCTCGATCTCGCTGAATCCGGATACGGTGGTTCCTACCTGGCAGCGCCTGGGCGGCGCTGCCTGAGGAGCCGACAGGAAAGGAGGCCCCGTTCAGCCGCGCAGCCTGGCGCCAAGGGGTGACTCGAACTCGCAGTACACCTTGCCTTCACCCAGCGCAAGGTGACTCTTGACCCCATAGCGCAGAACGGCCAGCGGGGGGAGCGTTTCCCGATCAGTACCGATATCACTTAGCCGCACGCGGGTGGATGCCTGCGCATCGTGGTCCTCGGTGAAGTCGAACCACACGAGCGCCTCCCGCAGGGCCATACGGGCCTCGACTCGTTCTGCGCGGCGCAGATGGATGGCGGACAGGTCAACCAGATCGTGTCCGAGTGCGTGCGCGTAGCCGATCGCCCGGTCAACTTCAATGGCGCGGCGAAGGAAGGTGAGAGCGGAGTCGAGGTCGCTCTGCGCAGCATGTTGCATGGCGAGCGCGTGCAGCGCCCGGGACTGCATTGTGCGCACACCGTGAAGCTCACTCAGCTGCAACGCCGCCTTGCACTTCCCGGTCGCTCCGGAAAGGTCGCCGGCCTGGTGCAGGGCACTGGCCATCCCGAACAGGCTCAGGATCTCTCCCTCATGATTCTGCGCAGCCCAATGCAGCCGCAGCGCCTGCTCATACCAGTCCAGCGCCAACCTTGGACTGCCCAGGCCGCGATGAATCTCGGCTAGATTGTGCAGCGCACTCGCCTCGCCGGCGACATCGCCGAGGCGCCGATGCAAGGCGAGCGCGTCGCGGGCATACCGCAGCGCGGCCGCATGTTCCTCCGCGTGCCAGTGGACGAACCCGAGCTCGCGCAGCGCCTCGGCCTCGCCTGGTTGGTCGCCGATGCCCCGATAGACCGCGAGCGCGCGCTCCGCCGCGCCGCGCGCCTCTGTGTGGCAGCCCAGATAGGTGCAAGCGCCCGCCCGGCGCAGCAGGATCGTCGCAAGACGCGACGCGTCCCCCAGCGGCTCCGCGACCGCGAGGGCTTCGTCGATCGACGAGATCTGATCGGCGCGCCGTCCGAGCCGCTCCAACGCCGCCTCCTTGAGCAGCAGCACCTCGCAGACGCGCTCTGGCGACCGGGGCATGGCCAGGTTCAGAACCTTCAGCGCCCGGTCATAGAGATCTGTCGCCTGGCTGAACGCGTACACGCGCTCGGCTGCCCGCGCAGCATGCACCAGCGATTCAGCCTCGCCTGCATCGCGCGGTACTCGCGGCACCGGCCACGCGCCGGGGTCAAGGGGGTTGGCGGGCGAGGCTGGCCCTGAACCGGCTCGACCGCCATGACC
>JACCRJ010000004.1 GCA_013813615.1 Lautropia sp.
ACGGTGCGCCGTATTTCGAGTGGCAATCGCCGCGCACGCTGACCGACGTGGTGCGCGACGTCAACAAGTACAGCAACAACGTGATGGCCAGAATGCTGCTGCTGCAGATCGCCGCGCATAACCAGCAGGCCCCGGCGACGCTGGACGATGCCCGCCGGCTGGTCAAGCAGTGGTATGTCAACCAGGGCCTGCCGATGACTTCTCTGGTGCTGGAAAACGGTTCGGGCTTGTCGCGCATCGAGAGGATATCGGCCAACGATCTCACCGGCATCCTGGTGCATGCCGCCGGGAGCATCCATGCGCCGCTCTTCGAGGACTCGCTGCCGCAGGTCGGCATCGACGGCACGATGCGCACTCGGCTGCGCAGCCATCCGGTGGCCGGCAACGCGTTCATCAAGACCGGCACCCTTCGAGACGTGCGGGCGATCGCCGGCTACGTCACTGCCGCATCGGGCGAGCGTTACGCGATTGCACTGCTGATCAATGGGCCGCGCGCCGAGGGGGCGAAGAACGCCCAGGACGCGTTGCTTCGCTGGGTTTATCAGAACGGGTGACGGCGTTCTGGCGGGGGCCGCGCAAGGGTGGTCGGAGGTCAAGGGCTCATTAGCGGTTCAAAGAGCGTGCTGCACGTCTAAAGGCCCAAAGAACCCCAGAGAGAATCGACCCTCGCTTTAACTGCGGGGTCCATCGTGATGGCGGTGCCCCATTCGCGGGTCGTTTCGCCTTCCCACTTGTGGGTGGCGTCGATGCCGACCTTGGAACCGAGGCCGCTGATGGGGGAGGCAAAATCGAGGTAGTCGATCGGGGTTCGGTCGACCAGCGTCATGTCGCGGATGGGATCGACTCGAGTGGTCATGGCCCAGATGACTTCCTTCCAGTCGCGGATGTCGATGTCGTCGTCGCAGACGATGATGAACTTTGTGTACATGAACTGGCGCAGGAAGCTCCATATGCCGAACATCACCCGTTTGGCGTGTCCCGGGTAGGCCTTGCGGATGGAGACGACGGCGAGCCGGTAGGAGCAGCCCTCCGGGGGCAGGTAGAAGTCGGTGATCTCCGGGAACTGCTTGCGCAGCAGCGGGACGAAGACTTCGTTCAGCGCCACGCCGAGGATCGCGGGCTCGTCCGGCGGCTTGCCGGTGTAGGTGGAGTGGTAGATCGGCTTGTCGCGCAGGGTGATGCGCCGGATGGTGAAGACCGGGAACCAGTCGCGTTCGTTGTAGTAGCCGGTGTGGTCGCCGTAGGGGCCCTCGAGCGCCATTTCGAAGCCGGTGCGGGCCTGCGGCGGCAGCGCACCCTGATGGCCGAGGCGCTGCGCATTCGCGGTGGTCATCGATGCGTCCTCGTCGACCTCGATCGCGCCCTCGAGCACGATCTCGGAGGTTGACGGCACCTGCAGGCTCGAGCCGATGCACTGCACCAGCTCCGTCCTGGAGCCTCGCAGCAGCCCGGCGAACTGGTACTCGGACAAGGAGTCCGGCACCGGCGTCACCGCTCCGAGCATGGTGGCCGGATCCGTGCCGAGCGCGACGGCGATCGGAAACGGCTTGCCCGGTTCCGCCTTGCGGTGATCGTGAAAGTCCAGCGCGCCGCCGCGGTGCGCGAGCCACCGCATGATCGTCTTGTTGCGGGCGATGACCTGCTGCCGGTAGATGCCAAGGTTCTGCCGCGGCTTGCCGGGCCCGCGGGTGACGACGAGGCCCCAGGTGATCAACGGTGCCACGTCGCCGGGCCAGCAGGTCTGTACCGGCAGCGACGCCAGGTCCACGTCAGCTGCTTCGACGACGCTGTGATGGCAAGGCGCGCCGGTCACGATCCTCGGCGACATGTTCAGCACCTGCTTGAGGACCGGCCATTTCTCCCAGGCGTCCTTGAGGCCCCGCGGCGGGTCCGGCTCCTTCAGGTACGCAAGCAGCTTACCGACTTCCCGCAGCGACTGCACCGACTCTTCGCCCATGCCTCTCGCGACGCGCTCCGGCGTGCCGAACAGATTGGTCAGGACCGGAATCTGCCAATGCCGGTCACCGTCCTGCGGATGCTCGAAAAGCAGCGCGGGTCCCTGCCTGCGCAAGACACGATCCGATACTTCCGTCATCTCGAGCCGCGGCGATACCGGCTGGCTGATGCGCTTCAGCTCGCCACGCGCCTCGAGCTGGGCGATGAAGTCGCGCAGGTCCAGGTATCGTTGGCTCATGGTCGATGGATCGACGGTTGCCGGCGGCTCATCGGTGCTGCCGCAGCCAGCTGTCCATCCTGCCGATCGCCTCCTTCAGCGAAGGCAGCGCGGTCGCATAGGAAAGTCTGAAGTAGCGATCCGGCTCGTGCACGCCGAAGTCCTCTCCCGGCACCAGCGAGACATGGGCTTCGTCCAGCAGGCGGCTGCAGAACTCGGTGCTGCCGAGGCCGCTGCCGGTGCAATCGACATAGACGTAGAAAGCGCCGTCCGGCTTCGCCGGCACCCGCAGGCCGATCGATTCGAGGGCCGGCACGATGTAGTCGCGCCGCTCGCGAAACGCCTCGCGACGCTGTGCATAGATGGCGATGCTCTGGGGCGTAAAGCAGGCAAGGGCGGCATGTTGCGCCAGCGCGGAAGGGCAGATGAAAAGGTTCTGCGCCAGCTTCTCGAAGACCGGCACCAGGCTCTGCGGCACCACCAGCCAGCCGAGGCGCCAGCCGGTCATGCTGAAGAACTTGGAGAAGCTGTTGGTGACGATCAGGTCGTCGCCGAGTTCCAGCGCGGAACGTGGCGCCGCGGCTGCTCCCGGCAAGCCGTAGGACAGGTCGAGGTAGATCTCGTCGACCAGCGCGAAGGCCTTTCGACCCCGGACTTCCTCGATGATGCGGGCCAGTTCGTCGAAGGCAATGGACGTGCCGGTGGGGTTCGCCGGCGAGGCGATCATCACGCCCTTCACCCGTGGCGTCCAGTGGGTCCGCAGCAGGTCAGCCGTGAGCTGGAAGCGGGTCTGCGGCCCGACCGGCACGGGCGTGGGAACGCCGTCGCAAGCGGCGACGAAGTGCCGGTTGCAGGGGTAGCTCGGGTCCGTCAGCAGGACCTGGTCGCCTGGCTCGACCAGCGCGCTGCAAGCCAGGCTGAGGGCAGCCGAGGCACCGGCGGTGACGACGATCCGCTCCGGGCTGATGTCGAGGTTGAAGCGCTCGCCGTAGTCGCGGGCGATCGCCTGGCGCAGCGGCTCGATCCCGAGCGCGGCGGTGTAACCGGTGCGGCCCGCACGGACGGCGGCTTCCAGTGCGTCGACGACCGGCGCCGGGGCGGTGAAGTCCGGTTCGCCGATGCTCATGTGGATCACCGGATGCCCGGCCGCCTGGAGCGCGGCCGCCCGCTTGACCAGCTCCATCACGTGGAACGGCTCTATCCGGCTGGTGCGGCGCGCGAGGGTGAAGTCCGGCTGGCGATGCGGGGGCTGGTGGCGGCGCGGTGCCTGGCTGCTCATACCGGCAGTCTACCGGTATAACAATTCCACCAGCCCCATTGCGGTGACCGGCACGTAGGTGATCAGGGCAAGGACCAGCAGCAGCACGAAGACGAAGTAGATGTTGACCCGGCTCACTTCCCAGACGCCCGCCTTGGCGATCGAGCAGGCGACCATCAGCACGCTCGCTACCGGCGGCGTCTGCTGGCCGATGCCGAGGTTGATCGTCACGATCAGGCCGAAGTGGACCGGGTCGATGCCGGCGGCGTGCACCAGCGGCATCACCACCGGTACCACCAGGATGATCGCCGCTGCCGAGTGCAGGAACATCCCGAGCAGCAGGAACAGCAGGTTGAGGAGTGCCAGCACCGCCCACTTGTTGGTGGTGAAGGCAGTCACCGCCCGCGCAAACTCCTGCGGTGCCTGCGTCTCCGTCAGGTAGACGCCGAGCAGGGCGGAGGTGGCCACCAGCAGCATCACCACCGCGGTCTGGCTGCCGCCTTCCATCACAGCTGCCTTCAGGCTCGGCAGATCGAGTTCACGGTAGACCACCAGTCCGATGAAGAGTGCGGCAACCACCGCCAGCGCCGCACCCTCGGTCGCAGTCACCACGCCGCCGAATATGCCGCCCAAAATGATCATCGGCAGCGTGAAGGCCCAGATGGCCTCGCGGCCGGTGCGCCTCACCTCCTTCCAGCTGAAGCGTTGCTCGATCGGCAGGTTGTAGCGCCGCGCGAACCAGTAGGCCATCGCCATCAGGCCGAGGCCCCCGATGATGCCGGGCACGATACCGGCGACGAACAGTTGCACCACCGAGGTCTCGGCCATGACCGCATAAAGGATCATCGGGATCGACGGGGGGATGATCACGGCGAGGGTCGCAGCGGACGACATGACCGCAGCCGCCAGCGGCGCCGGATAGCCCTTCTTCTTCATCGCCGGAATCAGGATCGAGCCGAGAGCCGCCACGTCGGCGACCGCCGAGCCGGAGATCTCCGCGAAGAAGAGCGACGCGCCGATGGATACCATCGCCAGGCCGCCGCGGATGAAGCCGAGCAGGGCGCTGGCGAACGCGATAAGCCGTTTGGAGATGCCGGAGGCATTCATGATGGCGCCGGCCATGATGAACAGCGGGATCGCCAGCAGCGGAAAGTTGGTGGCGGCGTTGTAGATCACGATCGGCAGGTTCGGCAGCGCGTCCAGCCCCTGCACCAGCAGGATCGCAATGATGGCGACCACGCCCAGCGCGACCGCAATCGGCACGTTCAACAGGACCAGGGCAAGCACGCAGGCGAACAGGAACAGCATTTCCATGACGCGGGATCCTTTGTTGTTCTAGCAAATGGGCGAGCCGGCATGCGCCGCACCGGGCCGCGTTGCTGCGACTGGAGCTCTTACCTGGAAGCCCTTCACTGCGACGATTCCTTGGCTGCCCCTTCGGCGGTGCTGCCGTGTGCCCGGTCGGCGCGCGCCCAGGCCAAGGCATCCGGCAGGGTCAGCAGCTCCGCGATGATGATCAGGGCGGCGGAGATCGGAATCACGGACTGCACCCAGGATATCGGTATCCACGGCAGGCTCACCAGCGTGTCGGTGGCGAGCACCTCCAGCACCTGCCAGCCGACGTAGCCGAGGAGCGCGAAAAAGCCGATGACCAGGATCTCCACCGCGATGGTGACCGCGAGCCGCGGGCCCGGCGGCATCATCGCCACCAGTTCCGGGCAGCTGATGTGGCCCCGCCTGGCTGCCGCGTACGCCGAGCCGTAGAACGTCAGCCAGGCGAGCAGGACCGAGGCAAGTTCGTCATACCAGACCAGCGACTGGCCGATGGAGCGGAACACGATACCGATAGTGACCTCGACGGCCATCGCCGTCATCAGGAAGATCACCACCCACTCCAGCACCTTCTCGTAGCCCTTTCGCAGCGCCTGCATCCGTCCGTCCCCCAGGCCTTGTCGGCCTCTTAGCCTTCAATGCTTCTCCGCGTGGCAGGCCTGCGGGGGTCATCCCGCCCTCTGGCCGGACGGTTGCCCCGCGGCGCCTGCTACTTGCCGAGCGCGATCGCCTGGTCGATCAGCTTCTTCGCGCCCTCGACCTCGCGGCCGAACTCCTCATAGGTCGGCTTGCTCGCTTCGACGAAGGCATTCTTGTCGACCTCGTTCACCTGGATGCCGCTTTTCTTGAGCTTCTCGAGTAGCTCCGTCTCCTGCTTTTGCGCTGTCTGGTAGACGAAGCCCTGGGTGTCCTTTGCGATATCTTCCAGCGACTTGCGTACGTCGGTCGGCAGCCGTTCCCATTTCCGGGTGCCGGCGACCAGGTAAGCCGGCGTGTAGACATGACCGGATATCGACAGGTATTTCTGGGTCTCGTGCAGCTTTGCGCTGTAGATCTGCGTGAGCGGATTCTCCTGCCCGTCCATCACTCCTGTCTGCAGCGCGGTGAACAGTTCCGAGAATTTCATCGGGCTGGGGTTGGCGCCGTAGGTCTTGAACATCGCCACCCGCCACTTGCCCTCCGGCACCCGCAGCTTCATCCCCTGCAGGTCCTCCGGCTTGACGATGGGCTTGCGGTTGTTGGTGATGTGGCGATAGCCGTTCTCCCACACCGCCAGGATCTTCAAGGCCTTCTTCTCGGCCGCCGGTGCCAGGGCCGGCCAGAATATCTCCTTCTCGATGCGCGCCATGTGCGCGCGGTCCTTCACCAGGTACGGCATCTCGAAGATGCCGAACAGGTCGACTTCGCTGCTCATGACGGTAGACGGCACCGCCATGTCGATCGTGCCTAGCTTGAGCTTCTGCAGCATCTCCTTGTCGCCGCCCAGCTGGCTCGATCCATAGACCACCACTTTCACCTTTCCGGCCAGTTTCGCATTCGCCTGCCTGGCGAACTCGTCGGCGGTGATCTGGAAGATCGAGCCGGGTTCGCCGACGTGGCCGAGTTTCAGTTCTACCTCCTGCGCCAGCGCCGGCATCGCGGCCGCGCCGCCGACAGCGACGGCCACCTGGAGCAGCAGGCGCCTTCTGTTGAGTCCAATCATCATCGTCTCCTCCTTGTAGGAAAGCAAAAGGCCCCGGATGGGTGCCGGGTTGAGCAGAGCGGTCTGTGGTTTACCGGGCGGTCGCGGTGGCCGCCAGGTGCGCCATGGCCGCCTGCGCGCCGCCGGGCCGATGAGGCACGCGGCTCACCGCCAGCGCCATCTCGACGCCGCAAAGCGTGCCCATCAGCATGAGTTCGTTGAAGTCGCCCAGGTGGCCGATCCGGAACACCTTGTCGGCCACCTTGCCCAGGCCCTGGCCCAGCGACAGGTTGAAGTTCTGCAGCGCCACTTTGCGCAGCGCATCTGCGCCATGCCCCTGCGGCATCAGCACTGCCGTCAGCACCGGGCTGTATTCCTCGGAATTGGCGCAGAGGATCTCGAGGCCCCAGCCGCGAACAGCCTCGCGCGTCGCCGCCGCCAGGCGCTGGTGGCGCGCGAACACGTTCGGCAGCCCTTCCTCCTGCAGCATGGCGATCGCCTCGTACAGGCCGTACAGCAGGTTGGTCGCCGGCGTGGAAGGGAAGAAGCCGTTCGCATTGGCGGCGATCATGTCTTCCCAGTCCCAGTAGGACCGGGGAAGGCGGGCGGACCTGGCCGCTGCGAGCGCCTTGTCGCTGAGCGCATTGAAGGACAACCCCGGCGGCAGCATCAAGCCCTTCTGCGAGCCGCTGACGCTGACGTCGACCCGCCATTCGTCGTGACGATAGTCGATCGACGCCAGCGAGGAGATCGTGTCTACCATCAGCAGCGCCGGATGGGCAGTTCGGTCGATGGCCTGCCGGATCTGCGCGACCCGGCTGGTTACGCCGGTGGCGGTCTCGTTGTGCACGACGCAGACGGCCTTGTAGCGGTGCTGGCGGTCGGCGGCAAGCCGCTCGCCGATGGCGACCGGATCGGCGCCGTGGCGCCAGTCGCCCTGCAGGAAATCGACCGCCAGTCCGAGCCGCTCCGCCATCCGCTTCCACAGTCCCGCGAAGTGGCCCGTCTCGCACATCAGCACCGCGTCGCCGGGGGAGAGCGTGTTGACCAGCGCGGCTTCCCAGGCGCCGGTGCCCGATGCCGGGTAGATCACCACCGGCGAGCGGGTCTGGAAGATGTCCTTGATCCCCGCGAGTACCGCCCGGCCGAGTTTCTGGAACTCCGGACCGCGATGATCGATGGTGGGGTAATCCATCGCCCGGAGGATCCGGTCCGGAACATTGCTGGGTCCGGGTATCTGCAGGAAGTGCCGACCGGAAGGGTGGCCGTTCAGTGCGAGACCATTGGACAGTTTCATCGTACCTCGATTGGGAGGACTGCACCGCGGCGATCGTCACCGCCAACGGCCTGCTACTTGCGAGAGCGCATTTTGTATGCAAAAGTGTGCCGGGGCAAGCCGGTACTTGCCAGGGGCGGCGGGTCGACGGTTCGTCGCCCTATACTTCTGCATGCAAAACCTTTCGACCTTTTCGCTCGAAATCGGCCGTCGCCCTCTGCATGAAGAGGTGGCCGACCGCCTGCGCGGCCTGCTGACCGAAGGGCGGCTCGCGCCGGGATCCCGGCTGAATGAACGGGTGCTGTGCGAGCGCCTGCGTGTGTCGCGTACTCCCTTGCGGGAGGCCTTCAAGGTCCTGGCCGCCGAGCGCCTGATCGAGTTGAATCCCCACCGCGGCGCAAGCGTGGTGGCGCTGTCGCGGGCGGATGCGGAGCAGCTGTTCGAACTGATGGCCGCGCTCGAGGGGCTTTCGGGCCAGCTTGCGGCGGAGCGCCGCGACGAGGCGGAGGTCGCGGAAATCCGCGCGCTGCATTTCGAGATGCTGGCAGCGCACGCGCGGCGGGACCTGCCTCGTTACTACGCAATGAACCGGCAGATCCACCAGGCGATCAACCGCTGCGCCCGCAACCCTGCGCTGAACGAGACCTACGACAGCGTCAATACCCGGATCCAGAACCTGCGCTTTCGCTCGAACTTCAACCACGAGAAGTGGGACCGCGCGGTGCAGGAGCACCAGGCGATGCTGGAGGCCCTGCAGGCCGGCGATGGCGCGGCGCTGCGGGCGATTCTCGAGCAGCACCTGCGGAACAAGTGCGATGCCGTGCTCGAGCAGTGGTCAGAGGCTCCCCCCGAAGTGCCTTCGGCGCCTCTCCCCAAGGGGCGCAGCCAGCGGACCGGCGGAGCCGGATCCGCGGCTGCAGCTGGGCAGCTCGCGTCTGTTTCCTGCATTTCCTCACTATGCGATGGCGTATTGGACAAATGAAATGAATGCGCCAATGACATTGCCGATGCTGCGCTCGGCAGCCCTCGATCGCAGCCGGCTGGCGCAGCGCTTGCGGCGCGTCGTCAAAGGCGAGGTGCTGTTCGATGCCGCGTCGCGTGGGCGCTATTCGACCGACGCGTCGATCTACCAGGTGGAGCCGATCGGCGTGCTGGTGCCGGCCGACGAGGTGGACGTGGCCGCGGCGATGGAGCTTGCCCGGGAAATGAAGGTGCCGGTGCTGCCGCGCGGCGGCGGCACCAGCCAGTGCGGCCAGACGGTCGGTGAAGCGCTTGTCATCGACGACAGCAAGCACCTGCGCAAGGTGACGGCGTTCGACAAGGCCGCGATGACGGTGGAGGTTCAGCCTGGCGTGGTGCTGGACCAGCTCAACGCCTGGCTGAAGCCGCACGGGTTGTGGTATCCGGTGGATGTCTCGACGTCGGCGCAGGCTACCCTCGGCGGCATGGCGGGCAACAACTCGTGTGGTTCGCGCTCGATCGCGTACGGCAACATGGTGCACAACGTCCTCGGCATCGAT
>JACCRJ010000065.1 GCA_013813615.1 Lautropia sp.
GCGGTGCCCGAACCGGGCCTCATCGACGAACGGCTGCAGGGCCGCCTGTCGCTCGACGGCGAACTCGCCGGCGCCTTCGACCGCCTGCAGGCGAAGGTCGAACTGAAAGGCGAGCGGCTCGGCCTGGACCACGGCGCGTTGCAGATCGCCTCGATCGATGTTCGGGCGAGCGGCCCCGCCGCCGCGGTCGTGCCGCCGCAGGCTGCGCTCGACGTGGCCCTGCGGATGAAAGGCGTGGTCGCCGCCGGGCGGCGGATCGACGCGTTGGAACTGCTGGCGAATGGAACCCTTGCCAACCACCGCTTCAGGCTGTCGGCTGCCGGCGAAGGCCAGGCGGCGAAGCTGAACGGCGAAGGCCAGGCGGTGCTGCAGGGCGCCCCTTCCTGGCGGGCGCGGCTCGCCGGGCTCGAGCTGGACGGAAGGGTGCCGGTGAAGCTGACTGCGCCGGCCAGCCTGCGGGTGGACGGAGGCGGCCTGCAGCTCGACCGGTTCAACCTCGCCGTCGCCGGCGGCGAAGCCGGCCTCGAGCGCCTGCACCTCCGGTGGAGCGAGCAGTTGTCGTTCAGCACCCTCGGCTCGGCGCGGGACCTGCCGGTGATGGAGTTGCTGAAGATCGCCTCGCCGACCCCTGCAACCGGCAGCGGAAAGGGCGCCGCCCCGAAGGCCGGTGGGGACGCGCTGAACGCCCTGGCGGGGTTGCGCCTGGAGGGCAACTGGAACCTCGCGGGAAGCGGAGCGGCGGACCTGACCGGCGAGGCACGACTCGGCCTGCGCGAGGAGGGCGCCGCCGCCCTCGGGCTCGAAGGCGACAACGGCGTGCGGGTGGTGCTGAAGAACGGCCGGCTCGATGGCACTTTCGACCTGCGGCTGCCCTCGCTGGCGTTCACCCATCCGCTGACCGAGCCGGACTTCGTCGTCGACGGCCGCCTGCGTCTCGCGGGATCGGTTGCGGGCACGGTCACGGCTCCCCAATGGAACGCCAATCTCACGGGCGAGACGCTCTCCGTGCTGCAACGGTCAGTCGGCTGGCGGCTCACCGACGGGGTCCTGTCCGCGCGGTTCGAAGGTCGCAAATTCGAGTTGCAGGCGCTCAAGCTGCAGGCCGGCGACGGGTCGGTGGAACTTCGCGGCCAGGCCCGCCTCCTGGATGCGCCGCGGCCAGCCGCGGGCGCCGTCAAAGCCGGGGGTGCCGGTCGGGCTGCCGGGGCCAGGGAGGCGACGACACTGCCTTTCGACGGCCGGTTCGAACTGACCGCATCGCGCTTCCCGGTGCCGATCGGCCCGGGCCAGCGTGTCGCGCTCTCCGGCACGACCACGCTGGCGAGCGGTGCGGACGGGCTCAGTCTGCGCGGCAAGCTCAAGGTGGACCAGGGCATCATCGAGATCCAGGGCTCATCCGCGCCGGCGTTGCCTGCCGACGTGAAGCTCGTTTACCAGGATGAAGGGGGCCGGGAGACCGCCGGCCGGGCGGGCCCGGGTGCTCCCGCGCAAGGGGCCGGCCGTGCGGCTGGGCAAGCTGGGCCGGCGAAGAACGCCAAGGGCGGCGGGGCGGAATCGAAGGGCACCCTCCGCATCCAGACCGACCTGGCGGTGGATCTCGGCGACCGGCTGCGGGTGACGGGCAACGGGATTGCAGCGCGCCTGACCGGCAGCCTGCAGGTTCTCGGTACGCTGCCGGACAATCCGCAGCTGATCGGCGTCGTCAACATCGTCGAAGGCTCCTACCAGTCCTACGGCCAGAACCTGCGCATCGAGAAAGGCCTGATCCGCTTCAACGGCCCGATCGACAACCCGGCGCTCGACCTGGTCGCCAAGCGGCCCTTCCTGCCGGTCGAGGTCGGCGTCTCGGTTACCGGCACTGCGCTGAACCCCAGGATCTCGCTGGTCTCCAAGCCGGACATGTCGGAAACCGACAAGCTCGCTTGGCTGGTGCTCGGAACCGATCCGTCGAACGCGCCCAGCGCGGCGCAGACGCTGGCCCTGCGCGAAGCCGCCAAGTCCTTGCTGGTGCGGGGCGACGGCAGCCACAGGCCCGGCATCGGCGAGCGCCTGGGCCTGGACGTGATGAACTTCGGCTACGGCTCGAACACCGGCCCGACCCAGGGCGTGACCGAGAGCAAGAACCCGACGGGGCTGCCGGGGGGACAGAACGCCTCTGCGTCCGCCGCGCAGCAGGAAGTGGTTACGCTGGGCAAGCGGATCGGCTCGCGGCTCTTCGTCAGCTACGAGCAGGGCGTTCGCGGCCTGTACAACCTGCTGAGGATCCAGTACGCACTCTCGCAGCGGCTCTCGTTGCGCGCGCAGAGCGGCAGCGACAACGCGGTGGACGTCCTGTACTCGTATTCGTTCGACTGAACGAGCGGGTCATTGCGCCAGCGCTGCCGACCTCGCCGCCGGCAACTCCTCCGACAGGGCCTGCGCCAGCGCCCGGTCGAACGCCTGCGGCGCTTCGTACTGCACCCAGTGCCCCGCCTGCTGAATCGACCTGAGCCAGCGGAAGGACGGCGCGCTGGCGAGCGCCGGCGCCAGCCGATCCTGCACGCCGCGGTACAGCACGTCTTGCGCACCCCAGATGCCGTAGACCGGACACCGCACCCGCGCGAGAGTTCGAAGGACGATGTCCGTTCGCGAAAGCCTGCGCATCTTCATCCGGTCGCGCTCGAGGTTCGACGCGTGGATCGCCAGCGCCAGGTCGTCGAGTGATTCCGGCCTGGCCAGCATCAGCTTGCGCAGGTTCGCCCGATGGGCAGCCGCGAGTTCCTCGCCCTGCAGGTGGCTCCAGGCCCGCAGGACCAGGCGCCATTGCGGATTCACCCCCAGCGCCGGCGCGCCCGACAACACCAGGCGGCGCACCCGGGCCGGCGTCTCGGCCGCGATAAAAGCGCCCACCATCCCGCCGAACGAAAAGCCGACGAGATCGACGGCGGTATCGCCAAACAACGCCCGCAGGGCGGCCTCCATCGGTTGCGGCAGGGCATCCGCATCGCCGCCCACCGGCGGCCGCGCGGAGTCGCCGAAGCCCGGCAGGTCCGGGATCCAGACCGCGCGGCCCGCGGCTGCCAGGGCGGCAATGTTGCGCACCCAATGGGTCCAACTGCCGGAGCCGCCGTGAAGGAGTACGACCGGCGTCGCATCGCCGATGTTTTCGTCGGCGTTGCCCCAGCTTCGCCAGACCATCGTGCCGTCGCCGCAAGCAATCTCGTGGCGTCGGGCAGCCTGCTCGAGCCGCTCGAGGTCGGCCAGGGTGCGGACCGGGTCGGGCAGCGATCCCTGGTGGCTATCGGTCTCCCCGGGATGGCGCGCGGCCGAGTCTGTCATCCGCCGATCATAGCAGCGCACAATCCGCGCAATCGGGCGGCAGCGCGTCCATCAATGTGCCGACGCTGTCGATGGTGGCCTTGATCTCGACGTTGCGTGCCATGTTGCGTGCCATGTGGCGCATCAGCGTAGCAGACGCGAGCACGCCGCCTTCAAGGGTCTTTGCCGACCCTTCGCCC
>JACCRJ010000086.1 GCA_013813615.1 Lautropia sp.
GCCCGAACCAGGCGCTGACCTCGTAGCCGGGCAGGCCGCTTTCTGCGATGGTCGGAAGGCGAGCGCTGAAGCGCGCCTGCGGAATCAAGCGAAGCGTCATGTCTCTCTCCTTCATTCGGCCAGCAGGTCCTGGCCGCGCAGTTGGTCGCGCAGCGCATCGGGCACCTCGATCTCGAAACCGAGGATCGCCGCCGACAGCGCCTTGCCGTAGTTGTCCAGGCACAGGCTTCTCGACACGCCGCCGCCGAGCGCGCCATGGCACACGAAGTTGAGCGCGTTCAGGTTGTCGACCTCGTAGCGCAGGACCTCGCCCTTGATGGCGCCGCCGTAGTGCGCCTTGAACCGCTCGGCGGTGAGTTGCGATTTGAGCAGCGGATAAAAGTCCGGCGCATAGGCGAATATGGCGATATTCGAGGTGTTGCCCTTGTCGCCCGAGCGCGCATGGGCGAGATGCTGCATAGGAATTTTCATGTCACTCATCCAAGACATTACGCGTCAACGCTGACGCACCATAGAAGCAACCCAGCTGCCGACACGGATCCGGCTCCGCCGGTCCGTAGGAGGAGCCCCCTGGGGGGAGGCGCCGTAGGCGCTTCGGGGGGAGCATCAACTAATGAAGTAGTTGACGGTGGCCGGTACCTTTTCCCGGGGCACCAGCGAGGACCAGACGCCGATGACCTCGCGGGTGCGGTCCTGGTGCGGCACCCGTTTGCCGGTGTGCGCGACACCCGACACCGCCATGCCGTCGACCTCGCGCCCGACCTTCATCGCCTCTTCCCGCGTCCGTGTCCGTGCCGCGACCCGCACCGCGATCTCGTAGGGCTCCGGCGCATCGGCGGGAGTGGCCTCGCCGTGGATGGCATTCATGCCGAGGAAGTCGATCCGCATGTCCTCGGCGTCGAGGGCGACGATTCGAAAGCGCTCCTCCAGAATGCGCCTGGCAAGCCGGGCGCGACGCAGCGCGCCCGGGCCGGCATAGAAGAACATGTCCTCGCCGATGAAGCCTTCGGTGCAGCCGATCGATACCTTCAGGGTCGGCGTGCGCGGCTTGCCGCCGATGTTCGTCACCCGCACGCGGTCCGGCCCCACCTGCTCGAGCCGCGCGGTGGTGAAGTCGACGACGACGTCCGGCGTAATGTAGTTGGCCGGATCATGGACTTCGTAGAGCATCTGCTCGCGCACGGTCTGCAGGTTCACGGCGCCGCCGGTGCCCTCGACCTTGGTGATCACCGCGCTGCCGTCTTCCTGCACTTCGGCGATGGGGAAGCCGAAGTTCCAGGGCTCCGGCACGTCCTTGAAGCCAGGGTCGGAGAAGTAGCCGCCTGTGACCTGGGCGCCGCATTCGAGCAGGTGGCCGATGCCGTTGCCCGCGCCCACGCGGGCATGGTCGAGCGGATCCCAGCCGAACTCGTACATCATCGGTGCCATGAAGATCGAGGGATCCGCGACCCGTCCGGTGACCACGATCCGCGCGCCGGCCTTCAGCGCCTCGGCGATCTGCTCGGCGCCGAGATAGGCCTCGGCCGAGATCAGGGTGGGCGCGAGGCTGTTCGTCGACGCGCCGTTCTCCAGGATCCGGTCGGTCAGCTGCAGCACCCGGTCGGTGATCAGGCTGCCGTTGACGGCGGCTACCTTGACGCCGCGAAAACCGAACTCCCGCAGCCAGTGCACGATGCGCTGCGCTGCGCCGTCCGGATTGATCCAGCCCTGGTTGGAGACGATGCGGGTGCCCTGGCGCATGCACGCCGGCAGCACCGCGCGCATCCGGTCGTCGAGGTAGGTGTCGTAGCCGGGAAAGGACGGGTCCCGTCGCGCCCGCACTTGCGCCGCCGACACGGTGGCCTCGGCCATCGTCTCGAAGCACAGGTAGTCGAGCCTGCCGCGTTCGGCGTTGAGGGCCGCGGGCTCGACCCGGTCGCCCCACCAGGCGGCGCCCGAGCCGATGCGGATGGTCTTGCTCATCAGCGATCTCCGTTGTCATTTCTCTCGTCAGTCACGGCATTCTCCGCGCGGCGCGGGCCGGCCCACAAGTCGTGCCGAGGCAC
>JACCRJ010000088.1 GCA_013813615.1 Lautropia sp.
GCTGCACGGCATCTACCTGCTGGCGCAGACGTCGGAAGGCATGATCATCGTCGACATCCATGCGGCGCACGAACGCATCGTGCTCGAGCGGCTGCGCAGGCAGGTCGCGGCGCACGGCATTGCCCGGCAGCCCCTGCTGATTCCCGCCGTCTTCAAGGCGTCGGAGCTCGACGTGGCGCTGGTCGCCGACGAAGGCGAAGCCATCGCGGCCATCGGCATCGAAATCGACGTGATGTCGCCGATCACGCTGGCGGTGCGCAGCGTGCCGGCGCTGCTGGCGCGCGGCGATCCGGTGGCGCTTGCCCGCGACGTGCTCGACGCGTGGCAGTCGCCTTCGCGCCAGGACGCGCTGGCGAACCGACGCGACCGCCTGCTGGCCACCATGGCCTGCCATGGCGCGGTGCGCGCCAACCGTGCGCTGACCCTGCCGGAGATGAATGCGCTGCTGCGCGACATGGAGAGCACGCCGGACGCAGACTTCTGCAACCACGGCCGGCCCACCTGGTTCAACCTGCCGCTGGCGGAAATCGATCGCTGGTTCCTGCGCGGGCGCTGACGGCGGCGACCCGGGCAGCTGATGCGAGCTCTGTTGATCCTGGGCCCGACCGCCTCGGGCAAGAGCTCGCTTGCGATGGCGCTGGCGCAGCGGCTGCCGGTGGAAATCATCAGCGTCGACTCGGCCCAGGTCTATCGCGGCCTCGACATCGGCACCGCCAAGCCGAGTGCAGAGGAGCGCCGGCAGGTACCCCACCACCTGATCGACATCCGCGACCCGGCCGACCCCTATAGCGCCGCCCGCTTTGCGGCCGACGCGGAACCGCTGATCGAACAGATCCGATCGCGCGGACGCCTGCCCCTGCTGGTGGGCGGAACCATGCTCTATGCGAAGGCGCTACTTGCACCGCTCGATGCGCTTCCGCCGGCAGATCCGGCGATCCGACGGCGGCTGGAGGAAGAGGCGGCGCTGCATGGCTGGCCGGCGCTTCACCGACGCCTGGCGGTGCTGGACCCGGCAAGCGCGCTGCGCATCAAGGCGGCCGATCCGCAGCGGATCCAGCGGGCGCTGGAGGTGATCGAGATCACCGGGCAGCCGCTGTCGCAACTGCATTCACGGGCGGCGTCGCCGCCGGCACCATCGTGCCGATCGCCTTCATTGCCACCCTCACCCTCATCGCCACACTTGGGGTTCTCGCTGCTCTCTTCTCCGTCCGCGCTGCCGATCCTGTCGCTCGAGCCGTCGGACCGCAGCGTGCTTCATCATCGCATCGCGCAGCGCTTCGACCGGATGATCGCGGGCGGCTTGATCGACGAGGTGCGCGGGCTGATGTCGCGTCCGGACCTGCATGCCGACCTGCCGGCCCTGAGGTCGGTCGGCTACCGGCAGGTGTGGCAGCACCTGGCAGGCGAGCGCGACGCAGCCAGCCTGCGCGAGGCCGGCGTCGCCGCGACCCGGCAGCTCGCCAAGCGCCAGCTGACCTGGCTGCGCGCCCTGCCCGTCTACCGCCGCCTGGACTGCCTCGGCCCGGGCCTCCTCCAGGAGGCCTCGGCTATCATCGAAACGCTCGCCCGGCGCACCGATGCACCGGGCTGAGCGGCCTCTCGGAGAACTGCAGTCCATGAACAGCAACGCTTCGTCCTTGCCGGCAGACGGCGCCCCGCCGGCACTGCTGATGGTCGGTCTTGGACGGATGGGCGCAAACATGGCGCGCCGGCTCGCGGCCAACGGCGCAACGGTCCACGGGCATGACCGGTCGATGGCGGCGCGGGCCGCGCTCGCCGGGACCACGCCCCAGTTCCCGGTGACCCTGCACGAGCAGCTAAGCGAGGCGGTGGCCGCCCTCGCTGCGCCCCGGATGATCTGGCTGATGCTGCCGGCGGGCGCACCGACCCAGCAGACGATCGACCGGCTGCTGCCGATACTGAGTCCCGGCGACATCCTCATCGACGGCGGCAACGCCAACTACCTCGATTCGAAGGCGCGCGGGCAGGCACTGGCAGCGCGAGGCGTCGAGTTCGTGGACTGCGGCGTCTCCGGCGGCATCTGGGGACTGCAGAACGGCTACTGTCTGATGTACGGCGCGAGTCCCGACGCCGCCGGGATCGTGGCTCCGGTGATGCGGCGCCTGGCGGTTTCCGCCACCGACGGCTGGCTGCACTGCGGCCCGGTCGGCGCCGGCCATTTCGTGAAGATGATCCACAACGGCATCGAGTACGGCAGGATGCAGTCGCTTGCCGCGGGCTTCGCCCTGCTGGCGGGCAGGTCCGATTTCGAGCTGAAGCTGGGGGAGATCGGCGAGCTCTGGCGCCACGGTTCGGTGGTGAAATCCTGGCTGCTCGACCTGACCGCGCAGGCGCTGCAGGATCCGGATGCGATCAACCAGGTGGCGCCGGTGGTGGCGGACTCCGGCGAAGGTCGCTGGACGGTGGAGGAGTCGATGCGCCAGGGCACCCCGGCGCCGGTGATCGCGATGGCGATGATGAGCCGCTTCGATTCGCAGGGAAAGGCCGACACCGGCAACAAGCTGCTGGCGCTGATGCGCAAGGGCTTCGGCGGCCATGCGGTGACGGGCGCGCCGAAAGACGATTCCCGCTGAGCCCGATCGATGCGGACGCCGCTTGAACCGGTTCAGTCGCTGGTGAAGCGCCTGGCCGAGCCGCAAGCGCAGGCGCGCTGAGCGGTCGCGTTCAGTCGGAGGAATTCGAGCGGAACAGTTCGGCTGCGCTGTCGCTGCCGGCCTGCGCGCTCAGTGAGAGCCGGTCGGTCACCTCGTACTGCAGCTTCAGGATGTTCCAGACGCCGCGAAGGCTCTGCCCGTAGGTCGCTGAGAGACGGGAAGCCAGCCGCTGGCCGACCATCGCGACAGCGCCAGGCGAGCCCTCCGGCTCGGCGCCGGGCTTGCCGGTGAACCCGGCAACGAAAGCGGCAGCCTCGCCGCCGAACAGGGTGGCGGCGGCTCGCTGCAGAGTCGCCAGTTGGCCGGCGCTCCTTGTGGCGGGGCTGGCGCCGAGCCCCAGCCACGCCAGCTTCTCCGCGTCGGAGACATCCGGTGTGCTCGCCAGCCTGACCACCGGCGCTACCGCCGTGCCCCCGAGTTCCACAGCCGGTTCGATCTTCAGGTTGTCGCGCACGGCGACAATGTCGAGCGCAGGATCGTCCAGTGGACCGTCGAAGACGATCCGTCCCCGCTTGATCCTCAACTCGCGGCCGTGGAACCGGTAGCTGCCGTTGGCGAGCTCCACCGTGCCGGTGGCGCGCGGCGGCTGGGGATAGTAGCCGCGCAGGCGGATGGCGCCCCTGAGGTTGGCGTCGAGGCCGCTGCCTGCCACACGGAATCTGCGCCCGAGGTCCATCTCGACGTCGGTGTCGATGCCGAACGCCCGCGCCTTGACCGCGCCTGCGTGAGCGGCGCCCTCGCCAGGGGCGGCGCCACCGGCCACATCGGCGCTCCTGCTGACCACCGGCCGGCGGGCAGCATCCGGCAGTCCGCCTCGTGCCGGAAACCCGGGCACGCCTTCATCGGCGACGGCCGCGTCGAGCGCGACGTCCGGTGCACTGCCGCCCTTGAGCTCGATGATGCCGTCTTCCGCCACCAGCCGGCCGGCGACGCTGAGTGCATGCCCAGCGAGGGTCGTCGTGGTGCTGCCGGAGAGGACCACGCGCTCGCCGATGCCCAGCGGAATCGGCAGGCGGTCGATGACGATGCGTGCCTGGCTCCTGCCCCCGCCTGCGGGCTGCAGCAATCCACTCACCGCCACACTGCCGGCGCCGCTTTCGAAGCGCAGCAGCTTGACGTCGATGCGGTCGCCGATCAGTTCTGCGGCAAGCACGCCGTTGCTCAGCCGCATGCCCAGGGTCTGCTCCTCGGCGCTCAGGTTGTTGCCGGTGACTGCGCCTTGCGCGCGCGGGTTGCCCAGCGTGCCGGCAAGCTGCAGCCGTGCACTCAATGCCCCGTCGACCCTCCAGCTCTCGTCCTCCAGCGGCAAGATCCAGCGAAAGGAGTTCACCGCCAGATCGAGCCGCCCCGCAAGCGGGCTGCGCGCAATCGATGCCGCTTTCCAGGCGGGCTCGCTCCCACGCGGCAGCGTGGTCCGGGCTTCGGCGGCGATACGGCCGATGTTCTCCCCCTCGACGTTCACCACCAGGTCGAGCTTGCGCTCGTCGATGCTCAGGCTGGCCTGCAGCGTCCTCAAACCGGCCGGCACCGGATCCGCGCCACCAGGGCCCCTCAGCGCGAGATCACCGGTTTCGCGCTGCAGTCGAATCCGGCCGCGCCAGCCTGTGGCGTCGGCTTGGTCGAGGTTGCCGGTGAAATCGACCGCCGCCGCCACTGTCAGGTCCCGCGGCAGGGCGTCGAGCTTGCCGAAGCGGTCAAACCAGCGCGCCGCCACGCCAGTCGCCTCGGCGCTCAGCGTGAGGACCGGTGCCTGCCAGTCGGCCTGCCTCAGGTTCAGGCGTGCACCGTGAAGTTCGAAGCGGACGTTGCGCAGGGTGACACGCCCGATGCCCGCCACGACGGCAAACGGCTGCAGGGAGCGGAAGTCGGCCTGCGGCCGGTTCCCTTCCGCAGGCGGGGCCAGGTCGGCGGCGGTCGCTGCGGGCCCCCCGGCAGCGGGCATCTCCAGGAACGGATGCGAGGCGGCCAGCCGGTTCACGACGCCGCGCCAGAGGCCGTCGTCGCCGATGCCGCCGTGTGCTCCAAGGGCCAGGCGCTGTCCCGCGCCGACCGCGTCCGCGTCGATGCGGTGATCGGCGGGTGAGCCTTCGACGACCGCCGTCACCCGTCCCAGGCTCAGCAGGCCGGCGGGAGCCCTCCCGGGGCGCTCGCTGATCGTCGACCCCACCTCGACGCCGTCGAGATCGGCCTGCAGATGAAGCGGGCCGCTCCGCAGGCTTGTGGTTCTCAACTGCAGCACGGCGCCGGCGATGCGTGCGCGCGCGTCGCCTGCCGCCGCCGCCAGCTGTTTGCCGTCCAGACGGGCCTCCAGCGCCGGCGCATCCAGGCTGCCCCCCAAGCTGGCGTGCCCGCTGACGGCGCCGGTCATCCCTTCCTGCACTTCGCCCAGCTTCGGCAGGTTCACCGTCAGGCGCAGCACGTCGGCTGCACCGCCGAGCGCCCCGGCCACATCAACCGTGCCGGACCCCCAGCGCATCGCGCCATGCACCGCGCTCAATTGCCGCAGCTGCCGGCCCCTGACGGACAAAGTCGCCGCCAGCCGTCCGGCGAGCGGCAGGCCGCGAAAGCGGCTTTCGTCGAGCGCAAGGTAGGTCTGGAGCAGTCCGCCGCCTTGGCCGCTGCCGCCGCCATCGGCGGCCATGCGCCCGGAAACCCGCCAGGTTCCGCTGAGAAGCGCCGGCGGCATCTGCACCAGCTGCGCCGGGTCGACATTGCGCAGGTCCCCGCTCAGGTCGACCGGCCACGGCGCTGCCAGGCCGACACTGCCGAGGAAGCTGGCTCGACCGGCACCCCCGGGCCCGCGGTCCTTGAACTGCACCTGCGCGCGGCCGATCTGCAGCTTCCGTCCGCCGACGATCACCGCCTCCAGCTCCGCTGCCAGCGAGGCATCGGCTGCCGTGGCAGACACGCTCAGCCCGCCCGACCCGGCCTCCGCCGACCCGGCCTCCGCCGCCCTGGCCCCCGCCGCGCTGGCCCCCGCCGCCTTGGTCTCCGCCGCCTTGGTCTCCGCCGGCCGGCCCGCCACCACCGGTGCACCTGCCCTGCCGATAGGTTCCACGGCGATCCTCGCGAC
>JACCRJ010000117.1 GCA_013813615.1 Lautropia sp.
GTCGGCGACACAGAAGCCGATCGATGAGGTCGCGCGATTCCTGGTCGGCAGCGATGCGGTCGCCGAGGACGGTACGCCCGATTGCGTGATCGTCGACATCGGCTACGCGAAGCAGCGCGACCTGGCACTGGTGGTGCCGCCCACGCCGCTGGGCGCCGTCATGTCCAACGACCAGTGGGAGCAGGTCTACCAGCAGGTCGCGGAACTGGTGAGCGCGCACCGCACCACCCTGGTATTCGTCAACACCCGCCGGATGGCGGAACGGGCGGCACGCCATCTTGCCGAACTGCTCGGCCGCGAATCGGTGGCGGCGCACCACGGCAGCCTCGCGCGCGAAGCACGGCTGGAGGCGGAGCAGCGGCTCAAGCGCGGCGACTTGAAGGTGCTGGTGGCGACCGCCTCCCTGGAACTGGGGCTGGACATCGGCGACGTGGACCTGGTCTGTCAGTTGGGTTCGCCGCGCTCGATCGCCGCCTTCCTGCAGCGGGCCGGCCGCTCTGGCCATGCGGTCGGCGGCACGCCGAAGGCGCGGCTGTTTCCGCAGACACGCGATGAACTGGTCGAATGCGCCGCGCTGCTGGACTGCGTGCGCCGCGGCGAGCTCGACGCCTTGCGGGTTCCCGCAGCACCGCTGGACGTGCTGGCACAGCAGATCATCGCCGAGGTCGCCTGCCGCGAGTACGACGAAGAGGAGCTGTTCGCGCTGGTGCGCCGGGCCTGGCCCTATGCGCGGTTGACGCATGGGGATTTCATCGCGGTGGTCCGGATGCTCTCCGACGGCTTCACGACCCGGCGCGGCAGCCATGCCGGCTACCTCCACCGCGACGCCGTCAACCGCCGCCTGAGACCCCGCAGGGGTGCGCGGCTGACGGCGTTGACCTGCGGCGGCACCATCCCGGACAACGCCGACTATGCAGTCGTGCTGGAACCGGCGGCGCAGAACGTCGGCACGGTCAACGAAGACTTCGCGGTCGAGAGCCTTGCGGGCGACGTCTTCCAGCTGGGCAATACCAGCTATCGGATCCTGCGCGTGGAACCGGGACGCGTCCGGGTCGAGGATGCGCACGGCGCGCCGCCGAGCATTCCCTTCTGGCTCGGCGAGGCCCCGGGCCGCAGCGACGAACTCTCCCACGGCGTCTCGCGCCTGCGCGGGGAAGTGCTGCAGCGGCTGGATAAGCCGGGCAGCGCCTGCGCCTGGCTCACCGATGCCGTGGGCCTCGACGACGCGGCGGGGGCGCAACTGGTGGAGTACCTGCAGCGGGCAGCGGCTGCGCTCGGCACGCTGCCGACGCAGCAGCGCATCGTGATCGAGCGCTTCTTCGACGAATCCGGCGGCACGCAACTGGTGATTCATTCGCCCAACGGCAGCCGTCTCAACCGCGCCTGGGGCCTGGCCCTGCGCAAGCGCTTCTGCCGCAAGTTCAACGTCGAGCTGCAGGCGGCGGCTACCGAAGACGCCATCGTGCTGTCGCTCTCCACCGGCCACAGCTTCGCGCTGCAGGAGGTGGCGCACTACCTGCACTCGTCATCGGCGCTGACGATGCTGGTGCAGGCGTTGCTGGATGCGCCGCTCTTCAACGCCCGCTGGCGCTGGAACGCCACCACCGCGCTCGCCCTGCCGCGGTTTCGGGGGGGCCGCAAGGTGGCGCCGCAACTGCAGCGGATGCGGGCTGAGGATCTCCTGGCGAGCATCTTCCCCGACCAGGTCGCCTGCGCCGAGAACCTGGCAGGCGCAAGAGAGGTCCCGGACCATCCGCTGGTTGCCCAGACACTGCACGACTGCCTGCACGAGGCGATGGACGCACCGGGCTGGCTGCGGCTCCTGCAGGGCCTGGAGGACGGCAGCATCGCGTTGCACACCTGCGAGCCGACCAGCCCTTCGCCGTTGTCGGCTGAAGCCATCAACGCCCGCCCCTACGCCTACCTGGACGATGCGCCGATCGAGGAAAGGCGCACGCAGGCCGTGCAGAACCGCCGTTATGCGGATCCGCAGAGCAGCGACGACCTCGGCCGGCTCGACCCCGAGGCAATCGACGCGGTGCGCCGCGAAGCCTGGCCGCAGGCGCGCAACGGCGACGAGATGCACGAGGCCCTGGTCGGGGTCGGCGCGGTGACGCAGGCTGAAGCCGCCCGCGAAGCAGACTGGTACCGATGGCTGCAGGAACTGGCGCAGGAAGGACGTGCCACCTGTCTGCTGGTGCAGGGGGCCGAAGGGCCGACGAATCTCTGGGTGGCTACCGAGCGGCTGCCGCAGTTGCGCTCGGTGTTTGCGCAAGCGCAGCCGCAACCCGATGTCGTCGTGCCGGCGGAATATGCCGCAGAGACGTGGCCGCGCGACCAGGCGCTCCGCGAACTGGTCCGGTCGCGGCTGTCGTCACTGGGCCCGGTGACGGCGCCTGAACTGGCCGCGCCGCTAAGCTTGCTTCGCGAAGAGATCGACCATGCCCTGCTGGCGCTGCAGCAGGAGGGCTACGTGCTGCAGGGCCGCTTCACGACGGCGGCTTGCGCGCAACAGTCGCCGCAAGAATGGTGCGAGCGGCACCTGCTCGCGCGCATTCACCGCTACACGCTGAAGCGCCTGCGGCGGGAGATCGAGCCGGTCGAGGCGCGCGACTTCGTGCGCTTCCTGTTCGATTGGCAGCATCTCGCGCAGGACACGCAGGTGAGCGGCCCGGAAGCACTGGCCGCGGTGCTGGCCGAACTGGAGGGGTTCGAAGCCCCGGCCGCCGCCTGGGAAGCGGAACTGCTGCCGGCCCGGGTGGAGGACTACTCGAGCGCGTGGCTGGACGACCTCTGCACCGCCGGCCGCACGGTATGGACACGCCTGCGGCCGCCGGCAACCGAGGGCAGCGTCCCCGGAGGCAGCACTTCGCTGCGCGCCACCCCGCTACTGCTGCTGCCGCGCCGGAACCTGGCCAGCTGGGTCCGCCTCGCGCCCTCGGTCGTGACCGACGCGGCGCCC
>JACCRJ010000140.1 GCA_013813615.1 Lautropia sp.
CGCCGCGATGCTGCCTGACAACCAGGAGATCGACCAGTCGCTGCTGGAGCACCTTGAACTGTTCGACCTGGAGCACGACCTGCGCGTCGCCCGCTACCGCGGGGCGGCGCTGCACTGGATGGAACAGCTCGACGAGTTCAACCCCTATCTCGCCGGTGCGGTGTGGAAAGGAATCGTCGCGGCGCATGCTCCGATCCATCTGCAGGTCTTCACCGACGAGGCGAAGGAGTTGGAGATCCGGCTGCTGAACCAGGGCATCAAATTCGACGTGAGCGAGATCGCCCATTTCGCCGGGCGCAGCCACGTCCCGGCCTTGACGTTCTACTGGGAACACGACCTGCCGATCCTGGTCTCGGTCTACCGGTACGACGACCTGCGCGGGGCGCTGAGGCGGCAGAAGACCGCCGGCGGCACGGCCCGCGCGGAACGCGGCAATCTCGCCGCGGTGAGGGAGTTGCTGGCGGCCGGCTCCGGCAACGCGGCGCCCCTGAAGGAATCCGAACCGCCGTGAGGGACAAGCCAGGCCCTCCCGACGCGACCGCGCCCCGGCGTCGCGCACTGCTGGCGGTCGCGGCGGTGGCCGGCCTGGGCGGCGCCGGCTTTTCCTGGTGGCGCACCCGTCAGCGCAACGACGCGCGGCGCGTGGCGGACGAGACGGTGGCGCTTTTCTTTCGGCAGACCCTGCCCGATTCGAACGGCGCGGTGTTCGCCTTCGAGCAGTTGCGCGGCACCCAGGTGGTGGTCAACTTCTGGGCGACCTGGTGTGCGCCCTGTGTCGAGGAAATGCCCGAGCTGTCGTCGCTGGCGACCGAAATGCGCGGCGCCGGCACTCGCTTCCTCGGCGTGGGTGTGGACAATCAGGATGCGATCGCCGCCTTCAGCCGAAAGCTGCCGGTGAGCTACCCGCTGGTGGTGGCCAACGCCACCGGCGCCTTCCTCGCCGGCCGGTTCGGCAATACCGTTGGCGGGCTTCCCTACACGGTCGTGATCAGCCGATCGGGCAAGGTCAAGGAGCAGATTCTGGGCCGAGTGAGTATCGATTCGTTACGGAAAGTGCTAAAATCGCGAGATCTGCACTGACTGGCTTCGATCTTGGTCCTATCTGCGATCAAATCTTCTGTCCTGATTATCCACGGCCCCAATCTCAACCTGTTGGGTACCCGTGAGCCCGGCGTATACGGCGACGCCACGCTTGCGCAGATCAATGACCGGCTCGCCGGCCTGGCGGATGCCGCCGGGGTATCCCTGCAAGCCTTCCAGAGCAACCATGAAGGTGCCATCGTTGATCGCATCCATGAGGCCAAAGCGGCGCAGATTGGGTACATCGTCATCAATCCTGCAGCCTTCACCCACACCAGCGTCGCCATCCGGGACGCGCTGGCCGCCGTCGCGGTGCCGTTCATCGAAGTCCATTTGTCCAATGTCCACCGCCGCGAGCCGTTCCGGCACCACTCCTATTTCTCGGATGTGGCCGAGGCGGTGATCGCCGGCATGGGCCCTTACGGGTACGAAGCAGCTCTCGGCTACGCGTTGGCGCGCATGAACACGAACTAGAAATCCGCCGGCGCAACCAGTGGCGCGACCCGTGTGGACCCTCATCAAAGATCAACCGAAAGGCCCCAAGATGGATCTGCGCAAACTCAAGACATTGGTCGACCTGGTCGCCGAATCCGGCATATCGGAGCTCGAGATCACCGAGGCCGAAGGCCGGGTGCGGATAGTCAAGGCCCCGCCTGCACCCGCCCCGCAGATGTACCAGCCCCAGGCGATGATGCAGCCGCATATGACGGCCGCCGCGCCGGGCGCCGGCTCCCCCGGCATCGGCGCCAGCGTCGAAGCCGCCAAGCCGGCGAGCAAGGGCAGCATCGTCAAGTCGCCGATGGTCGGCTCCCTCTATCGGGCGCCGAACCCGGAGAGCGATCCCTTCGTCGAGATCGGCAGCCAGGTGAAGATCGGTGACACGCTGTGCATCATCGAAGCGATGAAGATGATGAACGAGATCGAATCCGAGTTCGCCGGGACGGTGACGGAGATCCTGGTGGAGAATGGCCAGCCGATCGAGTACGGCCAGCCCCTGTTCGTCATCGAATAAATCCGCGTCCATGTTCGAAAAGATCCTGATCGCCAATCGCGGCGAAATCGCACTGCGGGTGCAGCGCGCCTGCCGAGAGATGGGCATCCGCACCGTCGTCGTGCACTCGGAAGCTGACACCGAAGCCAAGTACGTGCGGCTCGCGGACGAGTCGGTGTGCATCGGACCGGCCGCGTCGCGCGACAGCTACCTCAACATCCCGGCCATCATCAGCGCTGCCGAAGTCACCGACGCCGAAGCGATCCATCCAGGCTACGGCTTCCTCTCGGAGAACGCGGACTTCGCCGAACGGGTCGAACGCAGCGGCTTCGTCTTCATCGGCCCGCGGCCGGAGTCGATCCGCCTGATGGGGGACAAGGTGTCCGCCAAGGACGCCATGAGAAAGGCCGGCGTGCCGGTGGTGCCGGGCTCCGAGGGCGCCCTGCCGGATGACCCGAAGGAAGTCCTGGCGATCGCTCGGGCGGTCGGATACCCGGTGATCATCAAGGCCGCCGGCGGCGGCGGCGGCCGCGGCATGCGGGTGGTGCACACGGAAGCGGCGCTGTTCAACGCCGTGCAGATGACGCGCAGCGAGGCGCTCGCCGCCTTCAGCAATGCATCGGTCTACCTGGAGCGGTTTCTGGAGAATCCGCGGCACATCGAGATCCAGATCCTCGCCGACGAGCATCGCAACGTCATCTACCTCGGCGAGCGCGACTGCTCGATGCAGCGGCGCCACCAGAAGATCATCGAGGAGGCGCCGGCGCCGGGCATCGCGCGGCGCCTGATCGAAAAGCTTGGCCTGCGCTGCGTGGAGGCCTGCAAGAAGATCGCGTACCGCGGCGCCGGTACCTTCGAGTTCCTCTTCGAGGACGGCGAGTTCTTCTTCATCGAGATGAACACCCGCGTGCAGGTCGAGCATCCGGTGACGGAGATGGTGACCGGCGTCGACATCGTCCAGGAGCAGATCCGGATCGCCGCCGGGGAGCGCCTGCGGTACAAGCAGCGCGAGATCGAGATCCGCGGCCATGCGATCGAGTGCCGGATCAATGCCGAGGATCCCTACAAGTTCACGCCCTCAGCCGGGCGCATCACCAACTGGCATCCGCCCGGCGGACCCGGCACACGGGTCGATTCCCATGCCTACAACAACTACTTCGTCCCGCCTTACTACGACTCGATGATCGGCAAGGTGATCTGCTACGGGGACACGCGCGAACAGGCGCTGCGGCGGATGCAGATCGCGCTCTCCGAGATGATCGTCGAAGGCATCCACACCAACATCCCGCTGCATCGTGAACTGATGATCGATGCGCGCTTCGTCGCCGGCGGCACCTCCATCCACTATCTCGAAAAGGCGCTCGCACAGCGGCGATGAGTTCTCCATCTTGACGCAGCTGTGGCATGAAGTGGCCATCGAGGTGCCGCGCGACGAGGCGCAAGCCTGGGCCGATGCCTTCCTGGCGGCCGGGGCCCTGGCGGTGCAGGCTGAAGACGCCGATGCGGATTCGCCGGACGAGCAGCCGCTGTTCGGTGAACCGGCCACCCCGGGCCAGCTGCCTGCCGACCCAGGCGGCGCCGTCTCCTTCGGCTGGGTCCGCACGCGGCTGGCGGTGCTGCTGGAAGGCGGCACCGTGCCGGACTCCCTCGGCGCCATGGTCGCCGGCGTTGCCGCGGCACTCGAACGGCCAGCGCCCGCCATCGAAGCGGTGAGGCTGGTCGAAGATCAGGACTGGGTGCGGTCGACGCAATCCCAGTTCGAGCCGATCCCGGTGGGCGAGCGGCTGCTGGTCGTGCCGAGCTGGCACATGGAAGCGGCGAGCCGCCGCCATGACGGCCGGCTGGCGCTGATGATCGACCCCGGGCTCGCGTTCGGCACCGGCAGCCATCCCACCACCCACATGTGCCTGGAATGGCTGGAGCAGGCCGACCTTCGCGGCAAGCGCGTGATCGACTTCGGCTGCGGCTCCGGCATCCTCGCCATCGCCGCCGCCCGCCTCGGCGCCGCGCAGGTGACCGGCATCGACATCGATCCGCAGGCGCAGGCCAGCGCCGCGGAAAACGCCCGCGCCAACCAGGTGCAGATGACGGTACAGTCGAGCGCGGCGCCGCTGCCCGCGCCGGCAGACGTGGTGGTCGCCAACATCCTGTCCAACCCGCTCAAGCTGCTCGCGCCGATGCTGTCGTCGCTGGTCGCCGCCCGCGGCTCGCTCGTGCTTTCCGGCGTGCTGGAGCGCCAGATCGAGGAAGTCGCAGCCTTCTATGCAGCCGGCGTCGCGGTGGCACCCTGGCGGACCCGCGACGGCTGGGTTTGCCTGGTCGGCGAACGCCTGGGCTAGGAGCCTGTCGGGGTTGGGCAAGGGGG
>JACCRJ010000178.1 GCA_013813615.1 Lautropia sp.
GCTGAAGCCCACCTTGTTCGTGATGCAAGTGATCTCACCTCTGCGCTCGGACTAACCGCGGTAACTCCGCGTAGCATCGAAGGAACGGAAAGTGGCACGTTATATCGGACCCAAGGCGAAGCTCTCCCGCCGGGAAGGGACAGATCTCTTCCTGAAGAGCGCCCGGCGCTCGCTCGACTCGAAATGCAAGGTCGACACCAAGCCTGGCCAGCACGGCCGCATCAGCGGGCAGCGCACCAGCGACTACGGCCTGCAGTTGCGCGAGAAGCAGAAGGTCAAGCGGATGTATGGCGTGCTGGAGCGGCAGTTCCGCCGTTACTTCGCAGAAGCGTCGCGCAAACGCGGCAACACCGGGGAGCAGTTGCTGGAGCTGCTGGAATCCCGGCTGGACAACGTGGTCTACCGCATGGGCCTGGCTTCCACCCGCGCCGAAGCCCGGCAGCTGGTTTCGCACCGTGCGATCCAGGTCAACGGCATCACGTTGAACGTGCCGTCGGCTTTCGTCAAACCGAATGACGTGGTCTCCGTGCGTGAAGGGGCAAAGAAACAGGCCCGTATTCAGGACTCGCTGAACCTGGCCGAGCAGAACGGCTTCCCCTCGTGGGTGACGATTGACAAGACCAAGATGGAAGGGGTTCTGAAATCCCTGCCGGAGCGGTCCGATATCGCCGCCGATATCAATGAAAGCCTCATCGTCGAGTTGTACTCGCGCTAATCAGGGGATAGTTCATATGCAGACTGCTATGCTCAAACCGCGCATCGTCGAGGTCGAACAACTTGGCCCATCGCATGCTCGCGTGGTGATGGAGCCATTCGAGCGTGGCTACGGCCATACGCTCGGCAACGCGCTGCGTCGGGTGTTGCTGTCATCGATGGTCGGTTACGCGCCGACCGAAGTCCAGATCGCCGGTGTGGTTCATGAATACTCCACCGTCGACGGGTTGCGCGAGGACGTCGTCGACCTTCTCCTGAACCTGAAGGGCGTCGTCTTCAAGCTTCACAACCGGGATGAGGTTTTCCTTACCCTGCGCAAGGATTCCCCGGGGCCGGTGACGGCCGCGGACATCGACATTCCGCATGACGTCGAAGTCATCAACGGCGAACACGTGATCGCGTCGCTGACCGAAGGCGGCAAGATCGACATGCAGATCAAGGTCGAGAAGGGCCGCGGCTATGTGCCTGGCACGCTGCGCTCGCTGATGGACTCCAAGTCGATCGGCCGGGTGGTGCTGGATGCCTCGTTCTCGCCGGTGCGGCGCGTGAGCTACGCGGTCGAGAGCGCGCGGGTCGAGCAGCGGACGGACCTGGACAAGCTGCTGATCGACATCGAGACCAACGGTGTGATCGCGCCGGAGGAGGCGGTTCGCCAGTCGGCTCGCATCCTGGTCGAGCAGCTGTCGGTGTTCGCCGCCCTCGAGGGTGCGGAGCCGGTGCTGGAGATATCCGGCGGCGGTGCATACCCGGGTGGCGCGGGTGCCGGCACGATGGGACGCTCGCCACAGGTCGATCCGATCCTGCTGCGTCCGGTCGACGACCTGGAACTGACGGTGCGCTCCGCCAATTGCCTGAAGGCGGAGAACATCTACTACATCGGCGACCTGATCCAGCGCACGGAAAACGAGCTGCTGAAGACTCCGAACCTCGGCCGAAAATCGCTGAACGAAATCAAGGAAGTGCTGGCCTCTCGCGGCCTGACCCTTGGCATGCGGCTGGAGAACTGGCCGCCCGCAGGGCTGGAACGCAACTAGTCGCAGGGAAATCAAGGACTGAATCATGCGCCATCGTCTCGGCCTAAGAAAGCTCAACAGAACCAGTTCGCACCGGCTTGCGATGCTGCAGAACATGACCAATTCGCTGCTGCGCCACGAGGTCATCAAGACGACCTTGCCCAAGGCAAAGGAGTTGCGTCGTGTGGTGGAGCCCATCATCACGCTGGGCAAGAAGCCCAGCCTCGCGAACCGCCGGCTCGCATTCGACCGCCTGCGGGATCGTGAGATGGTCTTGAAAGTGTTCGACGAACTGGGCCCGCGCTACGCCAACCGCAACGGCGGCTATCTGCGCATCCTGAAGTTCGGCTTCCGCCAGGGCGACAACGCGCCGATGGCGTACGTCGAGTTGCTTGATCGTCCCGAAGAAGACACGACGGAAAACGCAGCCTCCCAGGCGTGAGCAGGCGCTGACCGCCGAGGAAGCGACAGCCCGCGGCTCCGCCTTCGGCGTTCATCCGCTCTGCAAGCCGAACGGCACCCCGCGGGGTGCCGTTTGGCGTTCTGGGGGCGTCCTCTATTCATCTATAGCCGCTCGGCGACGTCGAGCGCGAAATAGGTGAGGATGCCGTCCGCCCCGGCGCGCTTCATGCAGAGGAGCGATTCCAGCACCACTGTCTTCTCGTCGAGCCAGCCATTGGCGCCGGCGGCTTTCAGCATCGCATACTCGCCGCTGACCTGATAGACGAAGGTGGGGACCTTGAATGTGTCCTTGACCCGCCGCACGATGTCGAGGTAAGGCATCCCGGGCTTCACCATCACCATGTCGGCGCCCTCCTGGAGGTCCATGGCGACCTCGCGGAGCGCTTCGTCGCCGTTTGCCGGGTCCATCTGGTAGGTCTTCTTGGAACTCTTGCCGAGATTGACGGCCGACCCCACCGCATCCCTGAACGGGCCGTAGAAGCCGGAGGCGTACTTGGCCGCGTACGACATGATCTGCGTGTGGATGAAGCCGTGCGACTCCAGCGCGTTGCGGATCGCGCCGATGCGGCCGTCCATCATGTCCGACGGCGCCACGATGTCGACGCCGGCGCCTGCCTGCACCAGCGCCTGCTGCCGCAGGATCTCGATGGTCTCGTCGTTGAGGACGTAGCCGGTCTGATCGACCACCCCGTCCTGGCCGTGGCTGGTGTAGGGGTCCAGTGCGACGTCGGTCAGGATGCCGAGGTCCGGAAACCGCTCCTTGATCGCGCGGACGGTGCGTGGCACCAGTCCCTCCGGATCGGTGGCGATGCGGCCGTCCGGCGTCTTGAGCCGGGGTTCTATGACCGGGAAGATCGCCATCACCGGAATACGCAGCCTTGCGCACTTCTCCGCGACAGGAAGCAACTGCTCGATGGTGTACCGGCAGACGCCGGGCATGGACGCGACCGGCACCGGCGCAGACCGGCTGCCGGCGCTTGCCGGGCCCGCCGCTCCAGGCGCGGCATCCGCTTCATGCACAAAGCAGGGGTAGATCAGGTCGTCCGCGGTCAGCCGGTGCTCCTGCACCAGCCGCCGGCTGAAGTCGCTGCGGCGATTGCGGCGCAGGCGGGTGGCCGGGTAGGCGGCGACGAAGGCGGGTCGATCAATCATTTCTCAGTTCCAGCAGGTTGCGGAGCGAGCAGGTTCGGAGCGGCCGCGTCCGCCTGCAAGGCGGCTGGCGCTGGCGCCGGCTGCGCTGGCACGTTGTCGGGAGCTTTCGGACCTGGGCGCGTGTGGGGGTCACTGAACAGCGGTGCGGTCTCCCCGGCGATCCGGACCCGCGCTGCCCAGTCCACCGCCGCCCCGGTCAGCAGGGCTTCCACCGCGAGCTGGAGGTCCTCCACGCCGATGCGGCTCAAGGTCGAGAACAGCAACACCAGCAGGCTCGCCTGGCGGCCGGCCAGCAGTTGATCCTGCGCCACCTTGCGCATTGCCTGCCGCGCCTGCTGGCGGCCGAGCTTGTCTGCCTTGGTCAACACGATCACCAGGGGAATGTCGGGCGGCGTCCAACTCAGCAGCTGCCGGTCCAGGTCCGTGAGCTCGCGGCGGATGTCGACCATCAGCACGACGCCTGCGAGCGGTCCGCGCTGGCGGATGTAGTCTCCGGCCAGCGTCTGCCAGGACCGCTTCGCATCCTGTGAGGCGGCTGCGAAACCATAGCCCGGCGTGTCCACCAGGTAACCGACAGGCCGCACCGTGTCCACGCCATCGGGCCCGGGCAGACCCGGCGGGCCGACAGCGAAGAGGTTGAGCGCCTGGGTGCGGCCGGGGGTGCGGCTCGAGAAGGCGAGCCTGCGACGATTGCAGATCAGGTTGATGCAGGAGGACTTGCCGGCGTTGGAGCGTCCGACGAAAGCGACCTCCGGCAGGCCATCGGAATTGGATTGCGACAGCTTCGCGAGCTTGACGACGGTATCGCTGAATCGAGCGGTAGCCAGCAGTTTCATGGAACCATTATCGTATACTCAAAGGTTTGCTGGTCAGGATCAGGAAGCGGGCTCGAACCCGGTTCAAGGAAAGCGCGATGAAGCATCTGGAACGGAATGCGAGCGGCGTCTGGAATCGGCGGTCTGCAGGTATCTTCAAGGGACTTTGCGCCGGGGTGGGTGTTGCCGTGATGCTGGGCATGCTGGCCCTCGCACCAGTGAAGGTCTCGGCCCAGAACGTGGCCTTGCCGCCGGTCGCGCCGAAGGCGGATCCTGCCAAGGGCGAGCAGCTTGCGACTCAGGTCTGCGCCTCCTGCCACGGCCCGGATGGCAACAGCACCGCGCCGAGCAACCCGAAGATCGCCGCCCAGCATCCCGCATATCTCCAGAAGCAGCTTGCCGACTTCAAGGTGAAGGAAGGCGCCAAGACCCCGGCGCGTCCCAATCCGATCATGACGGCAATCGCTTCCCCGCTGTCCGAGCAGGACATGCTCAACCTTTCCGCGTTCTACAGCGCCAAGCCCTTGAAGCCATCGGCTGCGCGCAACAAAGACCTGGTCGAGCTCGGCAGGGATATCTATCGCGGCGGCATCGTGGACAAGGGCGTGCCCTCCTGCTCCGGCTGCCACGGTCCCGCCGGCTCCGGCATCCCAGCCCAGTACCCGCGCCTCGGCGGTCAGTTTTCGGACTATACCGAGGCTCAACTGATGGCCTTTCGCAGCGGCGGACGCGCCAACAACGTGGCCATGGCCACCATCGCTGCACGGCTCTCCGACCGCGAGATCAAGGCGCTGGCCGACTACCTCGCCGGGATGCGCTAAGCCGGCGCGCCGGTCGCCGCGCCGGTCGCGGCGCCGTCGTCCCGGGCGATCGCCCTTCGCGTGTAACCCGCTGGCCCGCCTGAGCGATTAACATGTCACCAGCGGCTTGCGCGCCCTCGCGGCCGGAAGTCTGTCCGACTCTCGTTCCGGAGCCCAGCATGCTGATCAGAGTTCGCCATTCCTCCCAACCAGCTGCCTCGGAGATCACCCCGCGGGCCGTCTTTCGCGAACGCCGTCGTCTGCTTGCAGCCGCCGGCTTTGCCGCGGCCGGGCTGGCAGCCGGCGCGCCCGGCGCGGCGCGGGCGCAGAAGGCGCCTGCTGAAGGAAGCCTGCCGAAGCTGCCCGGAAAGCCCAGCCCGCTGTCGGCGATGGAGCGGCAGACCAGCTGGCAGGATGCCACCACCTACAACAACTTCTACGAGTTCGGCACCGACAAGTCGGATCCCGCGCGCTACGCAGGCAGCTTGCAGT
>JACCRJ010000206.1 GCA_013813615.1 Lautropia sp.
CTCGGCCCGTATGAGATCGCTGCCCAGATTGGCGTGGGCGGGATGGGAGAGGTCTATCGCGCGACCGACACGGACCTCGCGCGCCAAGTCGCCATCAAGGTGCTGCCGGCTTCGGTGGCCGCCGATCCTGACCGCCTGGCCCGCTTCGACCGCGAAGCGAAGACGCTGGCGGCGCTCAACCATCCCAACATTGCCGCGATCTACGGCCTCGAGAAGTCCAGCGGCATCACCGCGCTCGTGATGGAGCTGGTTGAGGGGCCGACGCTCGCGGCTCTCATCGCGAAGGCTGCGATTCCCACCGACGAAGCCCTCTCTATCGCGAGGCAGATCGCCGAGGCGCTCGAAGCGGCGCACGAGCAAGGCATCATCCATCGCGATCTGAAGCCCGCGAACATCAAGCTGCGGCCGGACGGCACGGTGAAAGTGTTGGATTTCGGTTTGGCCAAGGCATTGGAGTCAGCGCCGAATGCGGGCGATTTCACGGCATCCCCGACGATCACGAGCCCCGCGATGACGCAGGCCGGGGTGATTCTCGGCACCGCCGCGTACATGGCGCCCGAGCAGGCGCGTGGGAAAACAGTGGACAAGCGCGCGGATATCTGGGCGTTCGGGTGCGTACTGTTCGAGATGCTGACGGGCGCGCGTGCATTCAACGGCGACGATTTAACCGACACGATTGTGGCGGTCGTGGGCAAGGAGCCGGACTGGCAGGCGCTGCCTGCCGGCGCATCCTGTGTGCGGCCATTGCTGGGGAGATGCCTGAAGAAAGACCCGAAGCAGCGGCTGCAGGCGATCGGCGACGCACGTATTCAGATCGACGAGCTGATGAGCGGCACGTCGGACGAAGTTGCGCCCAATGGTGACCTTGCGATTTCCCGTCGCGTGGCGCCGGCGGCAATCGCGGGTTTGGCCTGCGGCGCGTTGATTGCCGCACTGGTGACATGGGCCGTGATAAGGCCGGCGACGCAGCCGCCGGGTCAGTCGTGGCGCTTTGAGATTGTCCCACTGCCGGCGCAGGCGCTGTCGACTCAGGACGCTGATCGGAATATCGCCATCTCGCCTGATGGCCGACACATCGTCTACCGGGCTGGGCCACCGACGCAGTTGGTCGTGCGGGCCACCGATCGCCTCGACGCGCGGCCCTTGGAGGGCACTGCCGACGCCCGCTATCCCTTTTTCTCTCCGAATGGGCAATGGATCGGGTTTTTCGACGGCGCCACGCTGAAGAGGGTGTCGGTAACGGGCGGGCCCGTCATCACCATCTGCCCAAGCAGGATCCCGCGCGGGGCGAGCTGGGGCGACGATGGAACCATCGTGTTCGCTACGCAGGACACGGCCACGGGACTGTTGCGCGTGTCGGCCGGCGGCGGCGAGCCAACGGTGTTGACGAGGCCTGACGCAGCCCAAGGCGAGCGGGATCACTACCACCCGTCACTGCTGCCGGACGGCCGTGGGATCCTGTTCACCACTGTTCCACTGAATCCAGCGGAACCCACGCAGGTCGCCGTCATGGATCTGAAGACAGGCCAGCGCAAGACACTCATCCGCAACGGGAGTCAGCCCGAATACGTCGAAACTGGTCATCTCTTGTACGTCGTCGCCGGGACACTGAGCGCCGTCCGGTTCGATCTCGGACGACTCGAGGTGCAGAGCGATCCCATGCTGGTCGTCGATGACGTGGGGGAGCTGGATAGAGTCTCTGCGGATTACACGGTCTCTCGGCAGGGCACCCTCGTCCACGTCACAGTTGGGGCAGCCGACACGCCCGGGTCGCTGGTGTGGGTGGACCGAACTGGGCGCGAGACGCCGATCGGGGCGCCGCTCCACATCTACTCGACACCACGTCTCTCGCCCGACGGCACGCGCATCGCGGTGACGATCCGCGAGCAGCAGGACGACGTCCATGTCTTTGATCTCAAACGGGGAACGCTCATGCGGCTGGCCTCCAGTTCCAGTGACGAATGCTGCCCGATCTGGACGCCCGATGGCCAGCGCATCGTGTTTGCGTCGGATCGGAACGGCGCCTTCAATCTGTACGCGCAGGCGGCCGATGGGACCGGTAGGGTGGAACGCCTGACCACGAGTGCGAATTCACAGCATCCAGGGTGGGTTGCGCCCGACGGGAGCGGTGTCCTCGGGTCGGAGATCTCGCCCACCAGCGCCGGAGATGTCTTGTGGTTTCCGCTCCAGGCCCCGTCCAGCCTGTCCGCAGCGACTCCGCCATCCAGCTCCAGTTCGCCGGTCGAACGACTCGTGCAGTCTGCGGCCATCGATTATTTCCCCGAGGTTTCGCCCAACGGACGCTACGTCGCGTACCAGTCGAATGAATCAGGGCGGGATCAGGTGTACGTGCGGCCATTCCCGCGCGTAAACGACGGCGTGTGGCCCGTGTCACCAAGTGGCGGCACGAGACCGGCGTGGGCGAAAACGGGGCGGGAGCTGTTCTACCTCGATCCGACAAGGGCGCTCACCGCGGTTCCCGTGCAGACGTCCGGGGCGACGTTCGTCTTCGGTAACTCGGAAAAGCTGTTCGATACCATAGTCGAACGGTCGTACTCACCTAGAGACTACGATGTGGCGCCGGACGGACGATTCCTGATGATCAAGAGAAACGTGTTAAGCGACCAAAAGCCGGCAGCCATGGTCGTCGTCGTCAACTGGTTCGAGGAGTTGAAGCGGCTCTTGCCGGCGAACTAAACGTCGCCCAGCACCGTCGTCCTCTGACCTTGAGCCGAGTTCTTGGGATTACTCCTG
>JACCRJ010000210.1 GCA_013813615.1 Lautropia sp.
CGAATCGGCCGGCCAGGGCCTGCGAGAGATCCATCAGGCGCGCAAAGGGCCGGTCCCCCAGCACCAGGGAAGCCAGCCGCGGCATCCTGCCGGCGTTGACAATCAGTTCGTGGAAGCGCGCCATCAGCTTGATCGCCGCCAGTTCATGCTCGTTCATCGTCGCGGTGGAGGTCACCTCATAGGGAGGTTGCGGGTGGAACCGCAGGCCCTGCGGGTGCTCGTGGCGGACAATGGGCGCGCCACGCAGGCGCTTGAGGATTCCCACCTGGATCTCGTCGGGTCCAATGCCCGCCAGCCGATCGAAGCCGTTGCCGAAGGAGTCGAGCGTCTCGCCCGGCAGGCCGGCGATCAGGTCCACATGCAGATGGGCATGGGAGTACGCGCCAAGCCAGCGCAGGTTGGCTTCTGCTCGCTCGTTGTCCTGGCGCCGGCTGATCAGCGCCTGGACCGCCGGCTCGAAGCTCTGGATGCCTATCTCGAACTGCAGCGTGCCCGGCGGAAAGCGGGCGATCAGCGCCTTCAGCGATTCCGGCAGGTGATCCGGCACGAGCTCGAAGTGAACGAAACAGGGATCGGCAGGCGTCGCGGCGATGCGCGCCAGGAAGAAGTCCATGATCGCCAGACTGGTGGCGGGCTTGAGGTTGAAGGTGCGATCGACGAACTTGAAGCGCCGCGCGCCCCGATCATGCAGCGCCGCCATCTCCGCCAGGAAGCTGTCCAGCGGGAAGGCCCACGCCGTCCTGTCCAGCGCCGACAGGCAGAACTCGCACTTGAAGGGGCAGCCCCGTGAAGCCTCCACATAGATGGAACGCTCGCGCAAGTCGCGATCGGTGTAGTGGCGGTACGGCAGCTCGAGCGAGGCGAGGTCGGGCTGCTCGCCGGCGATGAGGTGCATCAGCGGCTTCGGACCATGCAGGATCGCCCGCACCAGCTTCGCGAAGCTGATGTCGCCCGGCCCCTGGATCACGTAGTGCGCGAGCCGGCAGATCTCCTGCTGATCAGCCTCATGGCTGACTTCCGGGCCGCCCAGGATGATCGTCACCGACGGCGCCAACTCCCGCAGCCGGCGGACCAGCCTGGTCGTCTCGACCACGTTCCAGATGTAGACGCCGAGCGCGACGACGCGCGGGCGATGCGCCAGCAGGCGTGCCGCCATGTCGTCCAGCGGGCGGCCGCTGACCAGCTCTTCGAGGGCGATGTCCGGCTGCAGGTCGCCGGCGTTGGCGAGCAGGTAGCGCAGCCCGAGCGAAGCATGCTGGTAACGTGCGTTGATGGTGCTCAGGACGACGCGGGCGCCGGCCGTGGGGCTACCGCCGGCGCTGGTGCGGTCAGTTGCCCCGGTGCTGCCGCTGACGCCGTCTCCGGCGCTCATGCTGCCGGCTGCCGGCGCAGGTCGCGCAGCGCGGCCGCGCATTCGCCGACCAGGGCAGGGCCGCGGTAGATCAGGCCGGTGTAGATCTGCACCAGGTCCGCACCGCTGCGCAGCTTGGTGACAGCATCCTCGGCGGACATCACACCGCCGGCGCCGATGATCGGAAAGCCCGGCGCCAGGGCTGCGCGCAGCGCGCGGATGACCCGGTTGGACAGCTCGAACACCGGCCGCCCGGAGAGCCCGCCGGTCTCCTGGCCGTGCGGCAGGTGCGCCACCGCGTCCCTGCTCAGCGTGGTGTTAGTGGCGATCACGCCGTCAAGCGAATAGCGTCCCAGCAGCCCCGCCACGACATCGATCTGCGCGTCGTCAAGGTCCGGCGCGATCTTCACCAGCAGCGGCACGTCGCGCACGCCCGCCGCGACCTGGGTGGCCCGCTCGCGATCGAGCGCCTGCAGAAGCTGCTCGAGTGCGCTGCCCGCCTGCAACTGGCGCAGGTTGGAGGTGTTGGGCGAGGAAATGTTGATGGTGACGTAGCCGGCCAGCGGCATGACGCGGCGCAGGCAAGTGAGGTAGTCGTCCACTGCGCGCTCGATCGGCGTCGCGGCGTTCTTGCCGATGTTCAGGCCGAGGACCGGCGCGGTTGCAGTCGACGATGAGCGCAGCCGCCGGCCGGCGCGCCAGGTGCGCGAGTGCCTGACGTTGTCGAGAAATCGCTCGACGCCGTCGTTGTTGAAGCCGAAGCGATTGATCAGCGCGTCCGCTTGCGGCAGCCGGAAC
>JACCRJ010000223.1 GCA_013813615.1 Lautropia sp.
GTAGAGGGGAACGCGAAACGGCCGGACGGCGTCGGGCTCCCGCACCCGCAGCACGAACAGCGAGATGCCCGACAGCAGGAAGAAGAACCAGAACACCGGCGCGGTGAATTCGACCATTGCCTTGAAGCCGCCGCCCACCGCCGCGCCCACGGCCACCAGGACGAGTGCGGCGACCGACTGCCAGAGCAGCGCGGTCACCGGCGTGCCGCGCACCTCGTCCCAGCTGCCGAGCCGGGCGAGCAACGGCCAGTCGCGGCCGACGGCATAGTTGGTCCTTGCGCCGACGATCATGGTGGCGTTGATCGAGGTCAGCGCTGCAACCGCCACCATCACCGAGATCATGCTGGCGCCGGTCGGACCGAAGACCGACTTCAACAGGTCCGCCGCAATGGCGTCGGACTTGGCCATACCCTCGATACCGAGTCCCCGCCAGTACGCCCAGTTCACCGCCAGGTAGAGCGCAGTGATCAGGATGATGGAGAAAACCAGCGCCTTGACCATGTTGCGGCTCTCGTCCTTCAGTTCCGCACTGATGTAGGCGGCTTCGTTCCAGCCGCCGAACGTCAGGAGCACGAACACCATCGCCATGCCGAACGCCGACAGCGAAGGCGTCGCGGACGTCGCCGCGGGCGCGGCCCCCGCCGCCGCACCTGCACCCGCTGCACCGCCCAGACCGACGCTGGCTGCATAGAGGCCCGCGGCGACGATCAGCAGGAGTCCGGCGACTTCCAGCAGGGTGAGCCAGGTCTGCGTCGTCGCCCCGCTGCGGATGCCACGCAGGTTGACCCAGGACAGCACCAGGACGGCGGCGGCGGCATAGATCGTCGGGCTATGGGAACCGAGCGGCAGGACCTGGCTCATGTAGTCGCCGAAGACGAAGGCGAGCAGCGCGATGGAGCCGGTGGTGATCACCGAGAACCGCGCCCAGGCGAAGAGGAACGACAGCCGCCTGCCGTAGGCGCGGCGCAGGAAGTGGTAGTCGCCGCCGGCGTGTGGAAACGCGGTGGCCAGTTCCGCGTAGCAGAGCGCCCCGATAAGCGAAACCACCCCGCCGAGCGTCCAGGCGGCAAGCATCCAGACCTCGCTGCCCGCCATTGCGGCCACGAGCGAGGGTGCCTTGAAGATGCCGGCGCCGATGACGATTCCGACGATGATCGCCACCGCTTCCTTCAGTCCGAGAACCGCATGCGGGCCGGACCCCGTGGGCGGCGGCGCGCCGTCCTGGCGGGGCATAGATCCGGTAGGTCGTTCTTCGCTCAGCGGGATGCTGCTCATGTCTTCTCCAGGGGGAACAGGGAAACGGCCCCAGGGGTAGACCGGGGCCGCCTGGCGCGCGTGGCGCTCTCAGAGGCTGCCGACGGAGTTTATACGGGCGGCGGTGAAAGGCTGCTGGCGGCCGCTGGCGTCGGAGACGGTGCCGGTCATCCGGCCGTCGTGTCCCGCCGTCCCGGCGAAACGATGCATGCCGCCGCGGCCGTCGGCGACGCTGAAGCTGAGGTCGCCGCCCACCAGCTTGAGATCGCTGACGGCAGCCTCGGTCGAGCCCCAACGCGCCCGCGCCTCCAGGTCCTGGTACTCCTGCTTGAATTCGACCCGCAGGTCGCCGGCCGCATCCGGCACCGGATATTTCACCTGCCAGGTGCCGCCGACCTTGGCGGGCACGACCCAGAACAAGGCCTCGTGGCCGGCGACCGAGCGCCTTGCGTCAGGCTTCCAGTTGCCCATGGTGAATTGGTGGGAGGCGACCCGGGTGCCCGGCTTCATATCCAGCAGCTGCGGACGCAGCCTTTCATTGAGCGCCGGCAGCAGGTACATCGTCACCACGTCGGCATCGCTGAAGTCGGACTGGAAGATATCGCCCTGCACGAACTGCGCGGTGGTGACACCGGCGCGCATCGCATTGCGCTTCGAGAGGGCGACCATGTCGGGGTTGTATTCGATGCCGGTGGCGTTCGCGCCGCGCTTGGCTGCCGCGATTGCGATGCGACCGTCGCCGGCGCCCAGGTCGACCAGCTTGTCGCCTGCCTTCACGCTGGCCATGTCGAGCATTGCCTCGACGATCTCGGTCGGGGTGGGCACCCAGATGACGTCCTTGCCGGCCTGGCCCGACTTCGGCTCGAAGGATTCGTTCCCCACCGCCGGCGTGCCTTCGGTAAGCTGGGAACGGGCCTCAGGCGGCAGGGGCAACAGGATTGCAGCCAGTGCCAGCGCCAGTGCGGGCTTCAAATACCTCGAGGCGGGCGTCGAAAGGATCGTCATTCCCATACTCCTGTTTATTAGCGGTTCACGAACGGGCAACATGGAGCAACACTGCGTTACGTCAACCATGGCGTGTGCGCACGCAGGCGCGATTGCGGCTTCAGCAAAAAATACACCCGAACAGGCTGCGGCCGGTATCCGGCGTGTGGCGCACCGGCTATGGCACCATCCTTTGCGTGAACGTACTGGATTGCGCGGCTGACCGCATCAGGGGGCGAGGACTGCGCGTGGTGTTCCCGGAGGCGGCGGACCAGCGCGTGATAGAGGCTGCCGCGCACTTGCGCGAACAGAACCTGGCGGTGCCGGTGTTGCTCGAGGATTCCGATGCGGCGGGGCGGGCGGAAACCTATGCCGACGCTTACCTGCAATTGCGCCCCGACTCCAGCCCGCGCGTCGCCCGTCGGCTGGCGGCCAAGCCGCTTTTCCAGGCCGGCCTGATGGTGCGCACCGGCGACGCGGACGCGATGGTCGCCGGGGCGGCCACGACGACGGCGCGGGTGATCGAAGCCGGCCTCCTGACCATCGGGCTCGCCCGGGGCATCGCGACACCGTCGAGCTTTTTCCTGATGGTGCAGGACGAGCAGGTGTTGGTCTTCGCCGACTGCGCCGTCAATGCGGATCCGGATGCCTCGCAACTCGCGGACATTGCA
>JACCRJ010000252.1 GCA_013813615.1 Lautropia sp.
AGGCTTCTGCCTGCTTGATGGCGGGCGCGATCTCTTCCTGTTTGTGCACGCGGATCGCCTTGCAGCCCAGCCCTTCGACGACGGCGACATGGTCGACACCGTAGCCATGGGTGGCCTGTTCCGGCGACACATTGATGTTCTCGAAGGCCAGCTGCACGCAGTAGTCCATCTCGAAGCCGCGCTGGCTCTGGCGGATCAGGCCGAGGTAGCTGTTGTTGACCACCACATGGATGTAGGGCAGCTTGAACTGCGCGCCCACGGCCATTTCCTCGATCATGAACTGGAAGTCGTAATCACCTGACAGCGCCACGATCTTGCGCTGGGGGTCGGCGACGCGGATGCCGAGCGCGGCCGGCACAGTCCAGCCGAGCGGGCCGGCCTGACCGCAGTTGATCCAGCGCCGCGGACCGTAGACATGCAGGAACTGCGCGCCGGCGATCTGGCTCAGGCCGATCGTCGACACATAGGTCACGTCTTTGCCGAAGGCGTTGTTCATGCACTGGTAGACGCGCTGCGGCTTCATCGGCACGTTGTCGTAGTTGGTCTTGCGCAGGTACTCGACCGAGCTCTTGCGCGCCTGGCACTCCTTGACCCAGCCGGACCAGTCACGCAGCTTGCCCGCCTTCTTCATCTCGCCAGCCACCTGCACGAACAACTCGAGCGCCAGCTTGGCGTCGGACACCAGCCCCAAGTCGGGCGTGAAGACGCGGCCGATCTGGGTCGGCTCGATGTCGACGTGGACGAACTTGCGGCCCTTGCAATAGACCTCTGGGCTGCCGGTGTGGCGGTTCGCCCAGCGGTTGCCGATGCCGAGCACGAAGTCGCTCGCCAGCATCGTCGCATTGCCGTAGCGGTGGCTGGTCTGCAGCCCGACCATGCCGGCCATCAACGGGTGGTCGTCGGGGATCGTGCCCCAGCCCATCAGCGTGGGGATCACCGGGACGCCGATCAATTCGGCGAACTGCTGCAGCAGATCGGGGGCGTCGGCATTGATGATGCCGCCGCCGGCGACGATCAGGGGCTTGTCTGCCGCGTTAAGCATGGCGAGCGCCTTCTCGACCTGCTTGCGTGAGGCGGACGGCTTGTAGACCGACATCGGCTCGTAGGTGTCGATGTCGAACTCGATCTCGGCCATCTGGACGTCGAAAGGCAGGTCGATGAGCACCGGGCCCGGGCGACCCGAGCGCATCAGATGGAAGGCCTGCTGGAAGGCGCGCGGCACCTGCGCCGGCTCGAGCACCGTGGTCGCCCACTTCGTCACCGGCTTGGCGATGGACGCGATGTCGACGGCCTGGAAGTCCTCCTTGTGCAGGCGGGCGCGCGGCGCCTGGCCGGTGATGCACAGGATCGGGATCGAATCGGCCTGGGCCGAGTACAGACCGGTGATCATGTCGGTGCCGGCCGGGCCGGAGGTGCCAATGCACACACCGATGTTGCCGGCCTTGGCGCGGGTGTAGCCCTCGGCCATGTGCGAGGCGCCCTCGACATGGCGCGCCAGCACATGGGCGATTGTCTGGCGCTCGCGCAGTTGGGAATAGAGCGGATTGATCGCCGCGCCCGGCACACCGAAGGCCTGCGTCACGCCTTCCTTCTCCATCACCAGCACCGCCGCCATCGCAGCCTTCATCTTTGCCATGTCTGTCTCCTGTTGAGGGTTGTGCAATGCTGGCCCGTCGCCGGTGTTCACGGAACCGAAAGCGGTCTATAACTACTATTCCTGCTTGGAATAGTCAGCCCTTCTAGGCTACAGTGGCGAATGGATCGGGTCACCGGAATGCAGCTGTTTATACGGGTCGTGGAAACCGGCAGCTTCAGCCGCGGAGCTGCCGAGCTCGGCATCACGCAGCCGACGGCGACGAAGTCCATCGCGGCCACCGAGAAGCGCCTGGGCGCCCGCCTGCTGCACCGGTCGACGCGGGGCGTCACGCCGACCGAGATCGGCGCGCAGTATTACGAGCGCTGCAAGCTGATCGCGCGCGAGATCGACGAAGCCGAGAACCTGGCCACCTTGAGGCAGAGCCGGATCGGCGGCACGCTGCGGATCAGCACTTCGGTGGCCTTCGGGCGGCGCGTGATGGTGCCGCTGGTCCTGCGCTACATGGTCGAGAACCCGCAGGTGTCGATCGACCTGGGTTTCGACGACCGCTACGTGAATCTGGTCGAGCAGGGCGTGGATGTCGCCTTGCGGATGGGGCGTCTGGCCGAT
>JACCRJ010000297.1 GCA_013813615.1 Lautropia sp.
GTCGGCATCGACATGATCGCCGGGCCTTCCGAAATCCTGGTCGTGTGCGACGGTTCGGTGCCGGCGGACTGGGTGGCCATGGACCTCTTCTCGCAGGCCGAACACGACGAGATGGCCCAGGCGATCCTGATCTCCGACGACGCTGCCTTCCTGGATGCCGTTGCCGCCTCGATTGCCCGCCAGATCGTGCAGATGCCCCGCAAGGAAGTGATCGGCCGGTCGTTGCGTGATCGCGGCGCGCTGATCCGGGTCGAGAACCTGCCGCAGGCGGTCGATCTGGTGAATCGGGTGGCGCCGGAGCACCTGGAGCTGGCGACCCGCGATCCGCAGGCGCTGCTGGCAGACATCCGCCATGCCGGCGCCATTTTCCTCGGCCGCTACACGTCGGAGTCGCTGGGCGATTATTGCGCCGGCCCGAGCCATGTGCTGCCGACGATGCGCACGCCACGGTTCTCTTCGCCCCTCGGCGTGCCGGATTTCCAGAAGCGTTCGAGCTTGATCGAGGTTTCGCGGGAAGGCGCGCAGACCCTGGGCAGGATCTCCGCGACGCTGGCGCGCAGCGAAGGCCTCGAGGCCCATGCCCGAAGTGCCGAATACCGGCTGGACGACGGGGCGGCTCCTGCAGGCGGCAGTGCTGTTGCGGCTGTTCCGGTTCCAGTTGTTCCGGCGACTTCCGCTGCGGCGCGCCTGATCAGGCCGGACCTGCTGCGTATGTCCAGCTATCACGTGCCGGAGTCGGGCGGCCTGCTGAAGCTGGACGCGATGGAGAATCCCTATCGCTTGCCGGCGGAGTTGCAGGAGGCCCTTGGCAGGCGGCTGGCCGACGTGGCGATCAACCGGTATCCGGTGCCATCGTACGCCGGCCTCAAGGCGTCGATCCGCAACTGCTTCCGGGTGCCGGAGACGGCCGGCCTCGTCGTCGGCAACGGCTCCGATGAACTGATCTCGATGCTGGTCACCTTGCTGAACCAGCCCGGTGCGACGATGCTGGCACCACTGCCGTCCTTCGTCATGTACGCCATGTCGGCGAAGTTGGCCAGGATGAAGTTCGTCGGCGCGGATCTGGACGCGTCGTTCCAGCTCGACCTGAGGGCAATGCTCGCGGTCATCGACGAGCACCAGCCGGCGCTGGTCTTCATGGCGTATCCCAACAATCCCACCGGCAACTGCTTCTCGCGCGAGGCCATCGAGGAAATCCTTCGGCGCGCCCCCGGTCTGGTCGTCCTGGACGAGGCCTACGAGCCGTTCGCGCCGGACAGCTGGCTGCCGCGGCTGGCGGAGTTTCCGAACCTGGCAATCTTGCGCACCTTGTCGAAGCTCGGCCTGGCGGGGGCGAGGCTCGGCTACCTGGTGGCGGCAACCGACTGGACCGACCACCTCGAAAAGGTCCGGCCCCCATACAACATCGGCGGGCTGAACGAGGCGACGGTGCTGTTCGCGCTGGAGCATGCCGAGGTGTTCGCCGGCCAGGCCAGGGCCATTAGGGACGAGCGCGAGAACCTGCTGCAGGCGTTGCGCCAGTTGCTCGGCCAGGGCCTGGAGCAGGTGTTCCCGTCGCAGGCGAACTTCGTGCTCGTGCGGGTCGCCGAAGCCTCGGCGGCCGGGGGAGCCGCGGGAGCCGCGGGAGCCGCATCAGGGCAGGCTTTCGCCGGCGCCGCCGTCGCTCAGAAGATGCGGGAATCCGCAGTCCTGATCAAGGACGTCGGTAAAATGCATCCGATGCTGCACAATTGTCTGAGGTTGACGGTCGGCACGCCGCGGGAGAACCAGATGATGCTTGCGGCGCTGCGCCGGGCGTTGGCGCTCCCCTCTTGACGCATTTGCCTGAACCCGACCAGGCTTCTCTTCCACGGCACCCCATGCGCAGCGCTGAAGTCACCCGCCACACCGCAGAAACCCGGATCCGCGCCAGGCTCGACCTCGACGGCACCGGTGTGGCCAGCCTTGCGAGCGGTGTCCCTTTCCTCGACCACATGCTCGATCAGATAGCGCGCCACGGGCTGGTCGACCTGGAGATCGAAGCGACCGGCGACCTGCACATCGACGCCCATCACACGGTGGAGGACGTCGGGATCACGCTCGGCCAGGCGCTGGCCAAGTCGATCGGCGACAAGCGCGGCGTGCGCCGCTACGGCCATGCCTATGTGCCGCTGGATGAAGCGCTCTCGCGTGTGGTCGTGGATTTCTCGGGCCGGCCTGGCCTGTCATGGCATGTCCAGTTCACCCGCGCGATGATCGGCCAGTTCGACGTCGACCTGGCGCGCGAGTTCTTCCAGGGCCTGGTCAACCATGCCCAGATCACCGTGCACATCGACAACCTGCGCGGCGACAACGCGCACCACCAGTGCGAGACCATTTTCAAGGCGTTCGGGCGGGCACTGCGAATGGCGGTGGAACCGGACCCGCGAGCAGGGAACGCCATCCCGTCCACCAAAGGCAGTCTGTGAAGGAGCGCCCCCTGAAGATGCTGGAGGGCTGACGATGGCTGGCCCTGGAACCGTAACGGGCAAGCTGGTCGCGGTGGTCGACTACGGGATGGGGAACCTGCGCTCGGTGGCGAAGGCGCTGGAGCATGTCAGCCCGAAGTCGCGTGTCGTCATCACCAGCGACCCGGCCGTCATCCGGCAGGCGGACCGGGTGGTGTTCCCCGGGCAGGGTGCGATGCCCGACTGCATGCGCTATCTGGCTGCGAGCGGCCTGACCGAATCGGTGCTGCAGGCCGCAGCGACCAAGCCCCTGTTTGGCGTCTGCATCGGCGAGCAGATGCTCTTCGAGCGCAGCGAAGAGGGTGATACCCCCGGCCTCGGCGTGTTGCCCGGCGAGGTGGTGCGCTTCGATCCGCAGACGATGCGCGAGGCGGGCGGGCTGAAAGTGCCGCACATGGGCTGGAACCGGGTACACCAGAGCGCCGCGCATCCTCTGTGGGATGGCATCGTCCAGGACGACTTCTTCTACTTCGTCCACAGCTACCACGTCGTCCCCGCCAAACCGGCGCTCGAGACGGGCCTGACCTTTTACGGTTCGGGCTTTACCTCGGCGGTGGCCCAAGATAACATTTTTGCAACACAGTTCCAACCCGAGAAGAGCGCCGCGAGCGGGCTGCGTCTCTACGAGAACTTCATCCACTGGCAGCCCTAGGCGGCTGATCACGCACATCCCATGTTGTTGATACCTGCAATCGATCTGAAGGACGGGCGTTGCGTTCGTCTGAAGCAAGGTAACCTGGAGGAGGAAACGGTCTTCTCCGAGCAGCCCGAGCAAGTGGCCCGCCATTGGCTCGACATGGGGGCTGAGCGCATCCACCTGGTGGACCTGAACGGCGCGGTGAGCGGCAAGCCCCAGAATGCGTCGGTCATCAAGGCGATCGTCGAGGCGGTCGGTGCGGAAGTCCCGGTGCAACTGGGCGGTGGAATCCGCTCGCTCGAGACGATCGAACGCTACCTGGACAGCGGCATCAGCTACGTGATCATAGGCACCGCTGCCGTGAAGAGCCCGGGCTTCCTGCACGATGCCTGCAACGCCTTTCCGGGCCAGGTCATCGTCGGCCTGGATGCCCGCGACGGCAAGGTGGCCACCGATGGCTGGAGCAAGCTCACGCGCCACGAAGTCATCGACCTTGCCCGCAAATTCGAAGGCTATGGCATCGAAGGCATCATCTACACCGACATCGGCCGCGACGGCATGCTGACCGGCGTCAACATCGAGGCGACGGTCAAGCTGGCGCAGGCGGTGGGTGTGCCGGTGTATGCCTCCGGCGGCGTCAGCAGCCTGGACGACATCGACAAGCTGCTGGCGGTGGAGGCGGAGGGCATTGAAGGCGTCATCCTCGGGCGCTCGCTCTACGAAGGAACGCTGGATTTCGCGGCTGCGCTCGAACGCACCGGCGTCGTCTAGCGGCTTGCGGTGCCTACCTCCGCATTGTCCACCGCCGCGTCGGCTTCCGGTCTGACCAAGCGGATCATCCCTTGCCTCGACGTGACCGCCGGCAGGGTGGTCAAGGGGGTCAACTTCGTCAACCTGCGTGACGCCGGCGACCCGGTGGAGATCGCGCGCCGCTACGATCGGGAAGGCGCCGACGAACTCACCTTCCTGGATATCACAGCATCGTCGGATCAGCGCGACATCATCCTGCACGTCATCGAGGCGGTGGCCGACCAGGTCTTCATTCCGCTGACGGTGGGCGGCGGCGTGCGCACGGTGCAAGACATCCGTCGCCTGCTCAACGCCGGCGCCGACAAGGTTTCCATCAACACCGCGGGCATCCAGAATCCCCGCCTGATCGCGGACGCATCCGGGCGCTACGGCGCCCAGTGTATAGTTTGCGCCATCGACGCCAAGCGCACTGCGCCCGGCAAGTGGGAGGTCTTCACCCACGGCGGGCGCGAGGCCACCGGCCTCGACGTGGTGGAGTGGGCAAGGCGGGTCGCCGAGCTCGGCGCCGGCGAGATCCTGCTGACCAGCATGGACCGCGACGGCACCCGCGAGGGCTTCGACCTCGCGCTGACTCGTGCGGTGGCAGATGCGGTGACGGTGCCGGTGATCGCGTCGGGCGGCGTCGGCTCCCTGGAGGACTTGGCGGACGGCGTTACCGAGGGCGGTGCGGATGCGGTGCTGGCGGCCAGCATCTTCCACTTCGGCGAGTTCACCGTCGCGCAGGCCAAGCAGGTCATGGGCGGGCGCGGGATAGCCGTCCGGCCGGTGCCATGAAAGCCGGTGAAATGAAAGCCGGTGAAATGAAAGCCGGTGCCGTGCAGGCCGGCAACTGGCTGGAGCAACTGCGCTTCGACGACCAGGGACTCATCACTGCCATCGCGCAGGAGGCAGCGACGCAGCGGATCCTGATGGTGGCGTGGATGGATCGCCAGGCGCTGCAGGAAACCGCCCGGACAGGGCAGGCGGTCTACTGGTCCCGATCCCGTCGCCGCCTTTGGCACAAGGGCGAGGAATCCGGCAACGTCCAGAAAGTCACGGAGATCCGCACGGATTGTGACGGCGACGTGGTGCTGCTGACGGTCGAGCAGGCTGGCGGGGTGGCCTGTCACACCGGCCGGCATTCGTGCTTCTTCAACGTCCTGCAGGATGAACGCTGGGTGGTGGTGGACCCGGTGCTGACCGATCCCGCCACCCTCTACCGGAAGCCCTGATGGCCGCCGAATCCACCCTGAAGCGCCTGGCGGACATCATCGAAACCCGTCGCGGTGCAGACCCCGACAAGAGCTACGTCGCGCGCCTGCTGAGCCGCGGCGAGGACGCGATACTCAAGAAGATCGGCGAGGAGGCGACGGAGACGGTGATGGCGGCCAAGGACGGCCAGCCGGACCGGATCATCGCCGAAACCGCGGATCTGTGGTTCCACTGCCTGGTCATGCTGGCAAACTATGGGCTTAGGCCGGAAGACGTGATGGCCGAACTCGAGCGACGGGAAGGGCTCTCCGGACTGGACGAGAAGACCCTGCGCAAGCAACGGGACTGACGGAGCACCGATGGACCACAAGGATCTGAATCACAAGGACTGCCTCTTCTGCCGGATTGCCAGGGGCGAGATTCCCTGCAGGAAGGTCTATGAAGACGACGACATCCTCGCCTTCCACGATATCAACCCGGCGGCGGTGGTCCATTTCCTCATCGTCCCCAAGACCCACCTGGTCAACCTCTACGACGCCGGCATGAACCATGCACCGCTACTGGGCAAGATGTTCGGCATGTGCGGCCAGCTGGCCCGGGATGAGGGCTGCGACGACGGCTTCAGGACCGTGGTCAACAATGGCCGGGTCGGGAGGCAGGAGGTGTATCATCTTCACATACATGTGATGGGCGGCACGGAGCCCCTGAGGTCCGCACGCTGAAGTCATTCCCAGTTGCTCCAATGGCTGACAATGTCGTTGGATCGCCAAGTCCGCAGGAGTCAGGAATATGGGATCAATGAGCATTTGGCACTGGCTGATCGTGCTGGTGATCATCATGCTGGTCTTCGGGACCAAGAAGCTGAAGAACATCGGCGCCGACCTCGGCGGTGCGGTGAAGGGCTTCAAGGAAGGCGTCAAGGACGGCAGTGCGGAAAGCAGCGCCAGCTCCCAGGACGCGAAGACTATCGACGTCGACGCAAAGCCCAAGGTCTGAGTCCGGCCACCGGAATCGCAGGCAGCAAAGCACGCGCTTCGGGCGTGGCAACCGAGCGGCTTCGAGCCGCTCGTTTCGTCTGTGCCTGGGCTTCGGGTCTTGCAGCCAGTCTCTCTACCGCCCAATAGCCCGCTCCCGCATGTTCGACATCAGCTTCATGGAAATGCTGATCGTGGCGATCGCCGCGCTGGTCGTGATCGGTCCTGAGCGCCTGCCCAAAGTGGCGCGGCAGGCGGGGCAATGGACGACCAAGATGCGGCGCTACGTGGACGACGTGAAGTCCGACTTCCATCGCCAGATCGAATTGTCCGAGCTCCGGGACCTGAAGAAGGACGTCGAGGAAGCCGCCCGCTCCATCGAAGGCAGCGTGGGCGGCGCGATGACCGACGTCAAGTCGTCGCTGGACTCCGTCCAGCAATCCCTGGAGGAGCCGTCCGGATCCGGCACTGCCAATCCTGAGCCGGTCACCAACTGGGATCAGATCTACGCCGTGCGCCGCACCCGGGAGCGGATCAAGGACCGCCGGGTCGAGCGGGAACTGGAGCGGGGATTCAAGCGGCCTCGTCGCCCGTTGAGCCGCTGATGTTCGGATTCGGCCGCAAGCAGACGACCAGCGACGACGAGGGTTTTGTCTCGCACCTGATCGAGCTGCGCAACCGGGTGGTGCAGTCGCTGATCGTGGTGCTGCTGATGTTCGGCGTGTGCTTCTATTTTGCGCCGGACCTGATGCGCTTCCTGGCGCTGCCGCTGAATGACGCATTGCCCCCAGGTTCCAAGGCGGTGTTCATCGCCGGCGAGGGCGCCTTCTTCACGTTGACCAAGATCGCCTTCCTGGCGGCAATCCTCGGTTCGATGCCCTGGATCCTCTACCAGGCCTGGGCGTTCGTCGCGCCCGGGCTCTACGCTCACGAGCGGCGCTTCGCGCTGCCGTTGATCGTCTCGTCGGTCTGCTTCCTCGTGCTCGGCATCTCTTTCGCCTACTACTTCGTGCTGCCGGCCGCCTATAAATTCTTCTTTGCATTCGCGGAGCGCACCGGCGCGGACGTGATGCAGGACTTGCAGCGCTACTGGGATTTCACGCTTTCCATCTTCTTCGGCTTCGGCCTGACATTCGAGGTGCCGGTGGTGGAGATGCTGCTGGTCAAGCTCGGGATGGTGAGCCAGCAGCAGTTGCGAGAGGCCCGCCGCTATGTTTTCGTCGGCGCCTTCATCGTCGCGGCAGTGCTGACACCGCCTGATGTCCTGTCACAGTTCATGCTGGCAATTCCGCTGATACTGCTCTACGAACTGGGCATCTTCCTGGCCGGGTTCCTCTCGGCTCACAGCCGTGCACCGGACGACGAGCCGGGCGAGGAAAGTCCGGCGCCCTGAGCAACGAGGCTGCGGGCCAGGCAGCCGCACGCCGGTTCAGGTTCAGCGCCCCAGCGGCGCCGCCTTGGGATTCGGCCGGGTGCCGATCACGATCGGCAACTCCACCACGTCCGCGTCCCGCAGGAAGCGGAATCGCGCGATGGATCCCGGGGGCAGCAGCGAGATCATGCTGAGCATGGTGGTGACGCTGGTCACCGGCTTGCCGTCCATGCTCGTGAGAATGTCGCCCACTTTCACGCCGGCTTTCTCGGCCGGACCGCCGCGCATGAGGCCGGCGATGATCGCACCGTCCTTGCGCGGCAGCCGGAAGGCTTCGGCCAGTTCCGGGGTGACGTCCTGCGGTTCGACGCCTATATAGCCGCGGATCACCCGGCCGTGCTTGATGATCTGGTTCATCACGTCCTGCACCGTCGACGCCGGAATGGCAAAGCCGATGCCGAGCGAGCCGCCCGTGCGGGAGTAGATCGCTGTATTGATTCCGAGCAGGCGGCCGGCGGTGTCCACCAGCGCGCCCCCCGAATTGCCGGGATTGATGGCAGCATCTGTCTGGATGAAGTTCTCGAAGGTGTTGATGCCCAGTTGCGTGCGACCCAATGCGGAGATGATGCCCATGGTGACCGTCTGTCCGACGCCGAACGGGTTGCCGATCGCCAGGACCACGTCGCCGATCTGAGCGCTCGAAGCGTCGCCGAACTCGATGGCCGGCAGGTCCTTGCGATCGGCCTTCAGCACTGCCAGGTCGGTCTCCGGGTCGCTGCCGACCAGCTTGGCGCGAACTCGCTGGCCATCGGCCAGCACGACCTCCGTCTCGCCTTCCTCTTCCAGGACATGGTGATTGGTGAGGATGTAGCCGTCGGCACTTGCGATGACACCAGAGCCGAGGTTGGAATTGGAATCAGGCCGGGGGGCGCCATCGCCCGGCCGGCGCGACTTCGGCTCGCGCAGGAAAGGCGAGCCGAGTCCGGCCGCCGGCGTTTCGCCGGTCAGGATGTTGACCACCGCCGGTGTGGCGCGCCGGGCCGCCTCGCTGTATGACAGAATGGTCGCGCCGGGCGCCTGCGAGGGCTGTGCTCCGGAAGATTGCGCCGCGGCGCCCCTGCCGGCCTCGGAGCCGCGGCCGGAAGTTGCGGGAATCCCTGTGGAAACGCCGTTCTCGGCCGCATGGCGCAGCGGACGTGGCAGCCACTCCGGCCTCAGGGTCGCCAGCACGAAGAGGGCGGCCAGCACGATAGTGACACCCTGGGCGAAGAGCAACCAGTATTTCTTCAACTCGGACAGGCTCCTGAGCGCAGGGGCGGGGATGGCAAGATGGTCAGCACGCCGGACTTGGTCCGATACCTGGATGAACTGCTGAATGCATCCTTGATCAGGGATTATTGTCCAAACGGTTTGCAGGTGGAAGGCGGGCCGGTTGTTTCACGGGCAGTCTTCGCCGTCACCGCGAGTCTGGCGGTGGTCGAGCAGTCGGCGGCGCAAGGGGCACAGGCGCTGCTGGTGCACCACGGCTATTTCTGGCGCGGCGAGGATCCGCGAGTGATCGGTCCCCGGCGGCGCCGGCTCGCGGGCCTGCTGGCCGCGGACATCAACCTGATCGGCTACCACCTCCCGCTTGATCTGCACCCCGAACTGGGCAACAACGCCCAGTTCGGCAACCGCATGGGCTGGTCGGTCGAGCAGACCGGCGGCGACAGGAGCCTGATCGCACTCTGCACGCTGGAGCAGCCGCTGTCGGCAGCGCTGCTGAGCGAGCAACTGCAGGCGCAACTGGAGCGGGAGCCTCTCCTGGTAGGCGACCTGGGGCGCGAGTTGCGGCGGATCGCCTGGTGTACAGGCGGCGCGCAGGACATGCTGCAGGACGCCATCGACCTCGGCGCCGACGCCTTCATCAGCGGGGAGATTTCGGAGCGGACCACGCACCTGGCGCGGGAAGCAGGGGTCGTTTACGCCGCTGCCGGCCATCACGCTACAGAGCGCTACGGCATCCAGGCTTTGGGGCGACACCTGGCGGAGCGCTTCGACATCGACGCCGTCTTCGTGGACGATCCTAATCCGGCTTGAGTCCCGGGCCGGCGGCTCAGGCGGGACGCCTCAGCGAATCCCGGATTTCGCGCAACAGCAGCACGTCTTCCGACGGGGCGGCCGGCGCTGCTGCCGGTTTATCCGCAATCACCATGCGCTGCGCCCGATTGAACAGGCGGACCATCTGGAAGATGATGAACGCCAGGATAAGGAAGTTGATCAGCACGGTGATGAAGTTGCCATAGGCCAACAAGGGGACACCGGCCTTGGTGAGTGCTTCGTAGGTTCGCGGTACCCCCTCGGGCACCCTCGAGCTCAGGACGATGAAATAGTTGGAGAAGTCGAGGCCGCCGAAGATGGCGCCGACGATCGGCATCACCATGTCCCGCACCAGCGATTCCACGATCCTGCCGAAGGCGGCGCCGATGATGACGCCGATGGCGAGATCGATCACGTTGCCCTTGACCGCGAACTGCCGGAACTCTGACATCATCGACATGGCGACTCCTCGAAGCTGCCGCAACCGGCGGTGCGCCCGAGTATGGTTTCGTCACCCGGAAGCGGCAAGTGTTCCGGCGAGCGGCAACGCGCCTGCCGCAGCGTGTGGCGCGGCCCGACCCGGTCCGCCGGCAGGCCCCTCGGTTATACTCTAGGAGCCTGTCGGGGTTGGGCAAGGGGGCGCGCGGTGGAAGGCAGGGATGAGATGCAAGGCGCTCGAAGGGGTCAATACCAGGGGTATTGACCCCTTCGAGCAACGCCGCAGATCGCCCTGCCATCCGCCGCCCGCAGGGTTCGCACCGGGTCGGGCCCCATGCGGCGTTGCGCAACCTGGTCGATATCCTTGATATCGACCAGAACACGCGCCTTGCCTGGGGCCCGACGCGGTG
>JACCRJ010000499.1 GCA_013813615.1 Lautropia sp.
ATCCCAACGCCAATCCCGACGTCGGCTCAACCGGCGAATGGCGAAAGATGCAACGAGTGGTTCAATAGCGGGTCCGACGGGAGCGGAAAGAACCTGGGCCATCAGGCGGCAAGTTGAGTCGGGACCCCGTCTTCCAGTCGGCCATTCAGGACGGCAGCGCGCACTGTGGCAACGCGATGCGCACCCCGGGGTGACCAGCGCATTCGCTGTCGCTTGGCCATTCGGGTGTTGGCGATCTCGTCGACCATTCCCTCGGCGCGCGAAGACGAAATCGGCCTTCCTGCCCGATAGCGAGTGCCGTAGTCGATGAGCGCACTTTCGTTGTTGGCCAAGTAGGCGCGGAGCTCCTGGCAGTGAAGCAGAAACCTACGCACCGCAGGTCCGATGTGCTCGCCGTTGAGGTAGATCGCCTCGCTGGCCAGATGGGTCAGCGCCCATAGTGCCTGGCCGGCTTCGGCGCCGTAGCCGTTCCAGATCAAGTGGCGAAGCCGCTCTACTTCCGTGCTGACGTAGTCCAGTCCGGCTTTGTACGCCGGCCGCAGCGCGTAGATGCCGGCAAGCGCCTGCTCGATATGACGCACTCGCATCGAGATGTGCCACCAGTCGAGAATGTAGTTGACTGGCCCGCCCTTTGCTGCACAGACGAGATTGGGCAGCGCTCGCTCGCCGTCGCTGATGACGGTGACTGGTCGGCCCGGTCGCCAGCCCTGTTCGATCAGTGCCGCTCGGACGGCCTGCGTCGGCTGCTCGGCACCCGACGGTGCCAGCGCGAAGCGACGCGGCGGTCGGCCCGTAGTCTCGACTTTGCCGACAGTCACATCGAGACGGCGGCTCTGGTGGCCCGGTACGGCACGGATGTGCGCCCCATCGATCATCACAAGGATCTCCGCATCGTCGGTTCATCGTTGAGCGGAATCGGTGGACGGCAACGTCGGAGCCTTCGCCCTCTTCAATCGCATTCGCGACGCGGTGCAGGCGGTTGCGCACGCTGACATGGTTGGGCGGCGAGCACGGCACGAACGTCTTGAGCAGCCGTGCCGCCTCGCGAAACGAATGGCTCGCCCCCAGGTCGGCGTGCAAACGCCGAAGCTCCGCGGTGCAACGGTCTGGCAGTACCCTGGCGAGCGGCGAGAACGACAGGTCCCGCATGCCGAGCGTGTCGAGGCACGAGCACACGCGCACGCGCGGAGCCGCGACCCTTACGGTCCCGAACAACGTCTGGAGCGTGCGGGTGCGCTGATCGCGCAGCCGCCGCAGTTTCATGCAGACGGTACAGACCCGTGCGCAAACGATGTACTCGTCAATCTGGGTCTTCACGACCTGCTGCTGCAGCTCGGCCAGCAGCGCCTTGGCCTCGGCGAGGCTGAGGCCAACACCGTTGGAAGCCAGATCGCCGAGGTCGCGGCGGAGGACACCGACCTCATAAGTCGTCACCTCGCCCCAGCCGGTTTTCGCTTCGAGCCTGATCTTCCATTCCATGACGCCACCTCCTGCAGATCGAAAGCAAAGAGCGTCTCACGGCCGGCTGTGGCAGCCCAGGTTCTTTCCACTCCCGGTCGCGGGCGACGTCGAGGACGAGCCGGGCCATCCTCGACGCCGGTGCGAATGGGAAACATTACCGGTCGACTATCCCGTCGTCGAGCGCGCGCGCAAGCTGCTCGGCTGAGCTGCCGGTCAGCCTGCCTCACGCGAATGTTCGTCAGGAGCCGCGGTGCGCCCAGCCGGTCATGTGTTTTTCCAGGTAGGCGAAGAGCTCGTACATCGCCATCGCCATCGCCGCGATGACGACCAGTCCGGCGAAGGCGAGCGGCATGCGCAGGGCCGAGCCGGCTGAGATCAGCAGGTAGCCGATGCCTTCGTTGGAAGCCGTCATCTCCGAGACGGTCGTGCCGACGAAGGCGAGGGTGATCGCGACCTTCAACGAGGCGAAGAAATACGGCAGCGACCGAGGCAGCCCGACCTTGAACAGGACGTCGGTGCGCTTCGCCCCCAGCACCCGCAGCACGTCTTCCAGCTCGGGCTCCAGCGTGGCGAGGCCGGTCGAGATGTTGACCATGATCGGGAAGAAGGAGATCAGGAAGGCGGTGAGGATGGCTGGGCCGGCGCCGATGCCGAACCACACCACCAGCACCGGTACGAACGCGGCCTTGGGCAGCGCGTTGAACGCGGTCATCAGCGGATAGACGGCGGCGTAGGCGACCCGCGACGAACCGATCAGGAAACCCAGCAGGACCCCGACGACGATCGCGATGCCGAAGCCGACCATCGTGGTCCAGAACGTGCGCCAGGCATGCATCGCGATGACGCCCGAGAACTCGATCAGCGAGGCGATGATGGCGCTGGGCGAAGGGAAGATGAACTCGGATACCTGCAGCGCGCGGCAGAGGATCTCCCAGAGCAGCAGGACGGCGACCAGCAGAAGGAGGGGTGCAAGGCGAAGCGCCTTGCTGCTCGGGGCCATGGGTTCGGGTCCGGGTCAGTGCTTGCGGATGGCCCCGATCTGCTCCCTGAGTTCCAGGACGAGATCCGCAAAGGGCTTCGAGTAGGTGATCTCGAGGTCCCTGGGCCGCGGCAGGTCGACCGGACGGCGGGCGACGATCCGGCCCGGACCCTTGCTCATCACATAGATGGTGTCCGCAAGGTAGGCGGCTTCGCGCAGGTCGTGAGTGACCAGGATGACGTTGAACCGCTGCAGCGTCCAGAGGTCGCGCAGCACGTTCCAGAGCTCTTCGCGGGTAAAGGCGTCGAGCGAAGCGAAGGGCTCGTCCAGCAGCAGCATCTTCGGCTGGTGGATCAGCGCCCGGCAGATCGATGCGCGCTGCTGCATGCCGCCAGACAACTCCCACGGGAATTTGTCCTCGTAGCCGGCCAGGCCGACGGTGCCGAGCAGCTGCCTCGCCCGCTGGGCGAACTCCTCGCGCCGGGCGCGGAACTGCGACCGGTAGGGTTCGACGATCTCCAGGGGCAGCAGCACGTTGTCGATCGTGCTGCGCCAGGGTAGCAGGGTCGGCGCCTGGAAGGCCATGCCGACGATCTTCAGCGGCCCGCTGACGGCATTGCCGTCGATGCGGATCCGTCCGCGGGTGGGACGCTTGAGGCCGGTGGCGAGCTTCATGAAAGTGGACTTGCCACAACCCGAAGGCCCGACGATGGCGATGAACTCCCCGTCCGTCGTCCTCAGGTTGATGTCCTCGACGGCGAAGTTGCTGCTGGCTTCGAGCTCGTCGCTGTAGGCGAGCCAGACGTCCTGGAAGTCCACGAACGCCGCCTCCCCGCCTGCGGACGCGCCTACGGCGTCCTTCAATCCCCGCCTCTTCGCGCCGTCTGCGTCCCCATCTACTTCGAGAAGATGTTGCGCTCTGCCTTCGGCGGCAACAGGCTCGAGTTGAAGATCCTGCCCGGATCGAGGCGCTCTTTCAATCCGAATGCATCGTTGACCTGCGACACCATCAGGGCGAGGCGCGGCTCGCGGATCTCGCCGAAGCCTTCGGACCTGGCGTCGCTGGTTGCAATGGAGCCTTCGATGGCCAGCTTGAGGCGCCGCAGCTCCAGCGGCTCATCGATGATCGGGTCTCGTGCCTTGACGAACTTGACGGCCGCGTTCGGATCGGCCAGCACCTCCTTGACGCCGCGGGTGAAGGCGCGCAGAAAGGCCTTGACCACTTCCGGCTTCTCCTTGACCAGTTTCTCCGAGGCGATGATCGCGTTGCCGTAGTGCTTCACGCCGAACTGGGGGTACGGCAGGATGACGACGTCCTCGTCCTTGACGCCGCGGGCGTTCAGGTTGAGAAGCGACGTGAAGTAGAAGCCGGTGATGGCGTCCACGTCGCCGCGCACCAGCATCGTTTCCCGCAGCGGCGGATCCATGCTGACCCAGTTGATCTTGCCC
>JACCRJ010000324.1 GCA_013813615.1 Lautropia sp.
CCGGTGAAATACCGCGACGAGGCAGGCAACACCTGGAGTGGACTGGGCAAGCGGCCCAACTGGTTCAAGTCAGCGCTGGCCTCCGGCAAGTCGGCTGAAGACCTGGCGGCATGACGCCAGGCGAGTACCTGGTCGTCCGACCGTCCCCACGGCTGCGGCTTCGCATGCCGGCGGCGTAACAGCGGCGCGTGCCGAAGGAGTCAGCTACATGTCCACCCACCAACCCGTCGATCCGAACGACATGAATCCTGCCGAGATCGAGGTTGTCGGCAGCCCGCCCGACGGCGCCGACATCTGCCCGGAGTGCGACGGCAACGGCATTCTCAAGGACAAGACCGAATGCACCAACTGCGGCGGCACCGGGAGGATCGCCCAGGCGGTGGGCGGCGCTTAGTGGCCTGCGAGGAGGCCGCGCCGTTCCAACTCCGCGGGGATGGCAGGCCCGCGGGCAGGAAGGCCGAGGATCAGTCTCTCGTCATCAGCCCGTCCGGGGATGCCGCGTGCTGCGCGGCATCCGTCTCGCGCTCCTTCTGCAGGATGCCGGTGATTTCCTGGAATCCGGGGCGCCCGGCCAGTTCCTCCAGCGTGACCGAAAGACGGCGACGCCAGTTGGGATGCTCGTCCGACGTTGTCGGCACGTTGACCGGATCGGCTTCGTCCGTCAGGTCGTCCAGTTGCGCCATGGCCAGCGCACTGGGGCTGCGCGCCAGAAAGGCGTGCGCCGCCGCCGACAGCGCGGCAACGTCCGGTTCACCGCTTTGCGCCAGCAACCCCTGCGATCGTAACGCCGTCAGCAGCGCCAGCCGGTCAACCTTGCGCGCCGCGCGCTGGCTCCTTTCCTCCTCCTCATCCGGAAACAGCCCGAGCTCCTGCTTGATTTCCAGGTCACGCCCTTCCCACCAGCCCCGAAGCGTCGGCAGGTCGTGGCTGCCGATCACCGCCAGCGCCAGCGGCGGGTAGTAGGTCGGCGGCAGGAAATCGTCCTGGTCATCTTTCTCGAAGAACAGCACGCGGTAGGAGAGGATGTTGGCCGCGGCCATGCGTTCTCGAAAGCCGTCCGGCACCGTGCCGAGGTCCTCGCCGACCACTAGGCAGCGCTGCCGGTGGCTTTCAAGGGCAAGGATCCCAACCATGTCCGCCATCGGATACTGCACGTAGCCGCCCTCGGACGGCTGGTTGCCGGCGGGCACCCAGTAGAGATGCTGCAGGCCCATCACATGGTCTATGCGCAGGCCGCCGGCGTGCCGCGTGTTGGCGCGGATCAGTTCGATGAAGCTGCGGTAGCCTTCCTCGCGCAGTGCGCGCGGCTGCAACGGCGGCAGCCCCCAGTCCTGGCCTGAAGGATTGAGGATGTCCGGCGGCGCGCCGACCTGCGCGTCCGAGGCCACCGAACTCGAGTTGGCCCAGGTTTCCGCGCCGGCGCGATCGGAGCCCACCGCCAGATCGCGATAAAGCCCGACGGCCATGCCGCTTTCTCGTGCAGCAGCTGCGGCCTCGCCGAGCTGCCCGTCCGCGACCCACTGCAGCCACGCCAGGAAGTCGACGCTGTCCCGGTGCTCCTGCGCGAATCGCGCCACCGCCGGTGCAGCCGGATCCCGGTAGGCGTGCGGCCAGGCACGCCAGTCCGGCAGCGCCGGCTCGCCGTTGGCGAAGTGGTGGCGCAGCGCGAGGTACAGACAGTTGCGCTCGAGCACCTCGCCGAGGTCGCGCCGGAAAGCCTGGAATGCCTGCCAGCGCGACGGGTCCTGCGCGTCGCGGCAGGCATCGAACAGCTTGCGCAGCACCGGCATCTTGAGGGCGGTCACCTGGCGGTAGTCGACCAGCCGCTGCGCCCTGCAGGCTTCGAGCTTCTGGCGGAAGTCGTCGGCCGAAATCAGGTCGGCAGCCTCCCGGCAATCTGTCAGCTCAGGCACCGCAGTCACGTCGATATTCAGGACGTTGAGCAGCAGCCGGCTCGCCGGCGAATAGGGGCTGGCATGCTCCGGATTGTCCAGGTACATCGCGTGCAACGGGTTGAGGCCGATCACGTCCGCCTTGCGTTGCCCGGCCAGCTCGACCAGGCTGCGCAGGTCGCCGAAATCGCCGATGCCCCAGTCGCTGGCGGATCGCAGCAGGTAGAGCTGCGCTGCAATTCCCCAGAGGCGTCGACCCTGCGCCAGGGCGTCCGGAAGCCAGCAGGCGCCGGGCGTGATCACCAGCGTCATGCGGGCGTCGCCCGGCTCGACCGCGAGCTGGTGATAGCCCCACGGCAGCTCCACAGGCAGCGGCAGGCGACGACGTTGCAGCATCCGTCCCTCGACGCGCTTCTCCTCGATCAGTTCCAGTTCATCCCAGCGAAACCGCCCCTCGCGCTCGCCGCCCGCTTCCAGCGCCAGGCGCCAGCGCAGCTCCGCTGCCTGCGCGGGCTGCACCACCGCGACCGCCGGCGCACCCTCCTTCGCCTGCAGCACCTGAACCGGTGGCAGGGCGCGCAGCCACTCCCCTGCCTCGATCGATTTCAGCGCCTGCTCCACCTCGGCGTCGTCCGTCGCCGACATGCCCATCGCCGCAAGCAGCTGCCGCTTGGTCCGCTCCCCGATGCGCACCGTCTTGCCGCGCGCATCCTGGAACTCCGCTTCGATACCCATCTGCTGCGCGAGACGGTCGAGCGGACTGGTCCTGCCGCCGCCGGAGTCTTGCAGTGTCCAGCGCACCGACCAGGCATCGAGGCGGCCGGACTGCTCCCCGGCAGCGCCCTCCTGCCACAGCACGCGCCCCTGCGCCGGCGGCAATCCGGAAACGGGCCGCGCAGAAAGGTTGGCAGCCAGCACCAGTTCGCTGCTGCGGCTGCCGCGATCATTGCCGCTGCCGCTCGCACCGCCGCTGCCGTCCGGAACATCCAGCCGCCAGCGAACCACCACCGCCCCGTCGCCGATCACCTCATAGGTCCCGCCCCTGCGTATCCGGCGAAGCGCCGGCACGATCTCAGCGTGGCGCACCGCCAGCACCTTGCGGTACCAGTCGAGCCAGCCGGCATGCGGCTCCTGCAGCCGGTCGTCCCACCCGAGCTTGGCCGATGCGAACGTATCGCGCGAGACCGGGTCCGGGATACGCTCGCGCGTCGCCGGATCCTGGAATTCCGGGAACCGCGCGAACTCTTCGCGGCGGCCGTTGCGCACCGCGTCGGCAAGCTCCGGGCCGAAGTCGCAGAAGAATGGGAACGGCTGCGCTGCCGCCCATTCCTCTCCCATGAAGATCATCGGAACCTGCGGCAGGAGCAGGTACACCGCCGCCACCGCACGCACCGATTCGTGCGGTGCGATCGCGGTCAGCCGCTCGCCGAACGCGCGATTGCCGACCTGGTCATGGTTCTGCATGAAGGCGACGAAGGCCGAAGGCGGCAGGGCACCACTGGGCTCGCCGCGCTCGTGGCCGCGATAGGGCATGACCTCGCCCTGAAAGGCGAACCCCTCGGCCAGCGCACGACCCAGCTTCCCGGTGTCGCCTTGGTAGTCGCCGTAGTAGCCGTGCGCCTCGCCGCTGGCCGCCACATGCAGCACGTGGTGGACGTCGTCGTTCCACTGCGCGCTATACCGGCGCGGCCGCCCCTGCGCGTCGCGGACCAGCCGGCTCGCCTGGTTCTCTTCGTTCTCCAGCACCAGGTGGATCGGGCGCTCCGGCGCCGCCGCGCGCACCCGCTCGGAAAGTTCGAGCAGCAGGTGACGGGGGCTGTCGTCCAGGATCGCATGCACCGCGTCGAGCCGCAAGCCGTCCAGGTGGAACTCCTCGATCCAGTAGAGCGCGTTGTGGATGAAG
>JACCRJ010000330.1 GCA_013813615.1 Lautropia sp.
GGGCTCAGCCATGTGGCCGCACATTTTGTTGCGGGTAAGCGTCGAAGGCCGCGAAGAGCCGCTTGCTTCGGCGGTGCTGCTCGCCGACGAAAAACGCACCGCCGAGTTCGACATCGGACAGCCTGCCCGAGGCAGCGCAGAAGGCGCGTCCGGGTCGGGCCATCGTGCGCCTGGCGCGGATCCGGCCGGTGGCGCCCGTGCCGCGGCCCCGGGCGACAGCACGCCTGGCTCAGCTTCGGGCGACGGCCCGCCGCGTGGTGTCATCGCGTTCCTGCCACTGGGAATCCAGCACATCCTCGAAGGCTGGGACCACCTGCTGTTCCTGCTCGCACTCGTATTGCCGGGCGGCAGCCTTGGCAACCTGATACGCATCGTCACGGCCTTCACGATCGCGCACAGCCTGACGCTCGCCGCGGCGGCGCTCGAGCTGATCAGCGTGCCTGCGGCGCCGGTCGAGGCGCTGATCGCCTTGTCGATTGCGTGGGTCGCTGCCGAAAACCTGGCGCGCCTGCGGCCGATGTCGCGCCGATGGGCAGTCGCGTTCGCATTCGGGCTGATCCATGGCTTCGGTTTCTCGAACGTCCTGCGAGACATCGGTCTGCCGCGCGACGCACTGCTCTCTTCATTGATGTGGTTCAACCTGGGGATCGAACTGGGGCAGCTGCTGGTCGTGCTGCTGCTGGTTCCGGCGCTTGCATGGCTGGGTCGCCTGCGGCTCGGAAAACCGGTGCCGCAGGCCTTATCGGCGCTGATACTCGTTGCCGGCGTGGTGCTGCTGGTGCAGAGGCTCTGAAAGCTCGCTTCCCAATCTCGAATGGCGGGCGCCGGCGATGCGCGGCATACTTGCCCGGCGCACTGCTGCAGTGTCCTCTGTTGCGCAACGCAGGCCGGCAGCGGACCCGGTCGTACACCAAAAGCCCTGGAGAGAGACCATGAGATTCGTTTCGCTGATCAAGGCGGCCGGTTTGCTGGCGCTGACCGCAAACCTGGCCGTCGCCCAGGAGAAACCCGCCGAATTGAAGGTCGGCATCACGACCTTCCTTTCGGGCGCGGCCTCGGTTTTCGGGGTTCCCGGCAAGGCCGCCGCGGACCTCCTGATCGAAGAGATGAATGCCGCCGGCGGTATCGGCGGCGTAAAGGTTGCCCCCACCTACATCGACGAGGGCGTCGGCGGCGACAAGATGCTCTCGGAATACCGCCGCCTGGTGCAGGAGCAAGGCGTGCGCACCTTCCTCGCTTCGATCTCCAGCGGCAGCTGCAACACGATCGCCCCGGTCGCGGAAGACCTCAAGGTGCTCAACGTGATGTGGGACTGCGGCACCGAGAAGATCCTGGAAGACCGCCGGTACAAGTACGTCGTGCGCACGCAGGGCAATGCGACCACCGAAATGGTCGCCACCGTGCTGTACCTGATGAAGACGCGCCCGAAGTTCTCCACCATCGCGGTGGTGAACCAGGACTACGCATGGGGACGCGACTCGTGGGAAATATTCCTTACCACTCTCAAGGTGTTCCTGCCGGATGTGAAGGTCGTTGCAGAGATGTTTCCGAAGCTGGGCGCGCCGGATTTCTCCACCGAGATCAGCCGGCTGCAGGCCCTGCGCCCGGACGTGATCCTCTCCACCGCCTGGGGGGGCGATCTCGATACCTTCGTGCGCCAGGGTTCGCAGCGCGGACTGTTCAAGCTCGGCTCCACCCTCGTGCTGCCGCTGGCGGAGAGTTCGCTGGAGCGCCTGGGGGCCGCCATGCCTGAAGGCGTCATCGTCGGCGCCCGCGGCGACCACTACTTCCTGCATCCGGAAACCCGCGACGATCCGAAGCACAAGGCTTTTGTGGAAAAGTTCCGCGCCAAGACCGGCGCCTACCCGATCTACCCGGCCTACCACATGGCACAGGCGCTGACCGGCCTGAAGACCGGCTACGAGACCGCGATGAAAGCGAACGGCGGCAAGTGGCCTAGCGTCGAGCAGGTTGCCGACGCAATCCGGGGCATGGAGTTCAAGGCCTTCGGCGGAACCGTCAAGATGCGCGAAGACGGCCAGGGATTGGAAGACCAGATGCTGGGCCTCACGAAGAAGGTGCCCGAGTACCCGTTCATGGTCATGGACAAGATGATGCTGGTCCCGGGCGCGCTGGTGACCACACCGGTGGGTAGCAAGTCGGTGGAATGGGTCAAGACCATCAAGCCGGCCATCCTCCAGGATTCCCAGCTCAAGATGTTCGACCAGCGCTAGACGACCACCACCGGCCCGCGGCCGCGAACGCCGACCATTGAACGCCAGCCTTGTCGCCCTCGCCCTGATGGACGGCATCTCGTATGCCGCCCTGCTCTTTCTGGTGGCGGTCGGCCTGACGCTGATCTTCGGCGTGATGCGCATCATCAACATCGCGCACGGCAGTCTGTACGCGTGGGGCGGGTACTTCGCGGCGACGCTCGGCCTGGCCATCGCGAAGCTCGGCCTGTGGCCTGGCCTGGCCCTCCCGGCGTTGTTCGCGGCCGCGCTCGCCGTCGGCCTGCTGCTGGGCAGCCTGCTGGAAATCGGGCTGCTGCGCCGCATTCTCGACAAGGATCCGATCCTGCAACTGCTGGTGACCTTCGCCGCCTTCATGGTGCTGGAAGACCTGCAGCGGCTGATCTGGGGCGTGCAGCCATATTTCGTGTCCGAGGTGGTCAACCAGTTCGGCACGCTGTCGGTGGCCGGCGTCACCTACACGCGCTACCAGCTGCTGGTCCTGCCGCTGTGCGCGGTCGGCGTATTCCTGGGGCTGCGCTGGTTCCTCGGCCGCACCGCGCTCGGGCGCCAGATCACCGCCGTCACCCACGACCGGGAAGTCGCCACCGCGATGGGCGTGAACGCCGCGCGGGTGTCGCTGCTGACGATCGTGATCGGCGCTTCGCTGGGTGCCCTCGGCGGTGCGCTTTCTTCGCCGACCACGTCCCTGGTGCCGGGGATCGGCGCCGAGATGATGGTGCTGTCTTTCGCGGTGGTCGCCACCGCCGGACTCGGCCAGATCGGCGGGGCGGCGGTGGCGGCGCTGATGATCGGCATCGCCCGCTCCTTCGCCATCTACCTCGTGCCGGAACTGGAGGTGCTGGTTCCATACCTGATCATGGTGCTGGTGCTGCTGGTGCGCCCGCAGGGCATGTTCTCGGTCGCCGAAGCGAGAAGGATCTGATGCGCCTGAGGCTGTTCGTCGCCACCCTGGTGCTGCTGCTCGTGGCCCTGCCCTTGGCGGTACCGTGGCTGAAGACGCCGTTCCTGCTGGCGCTCAGCAACGGGCTGGCGGTGCTTGGCGTGATGGTGCTCATCCGCGCCGGTCAAGTATCCTTCGGCAACGCGATGTTCGCCTGCCTAGCGGGCTACGGCGCAACCTATGCCGCGCGCCTCTGGCACCTGGATGCGCTGCTGCTGATCGTCATGGGAACCGCGATTGCCGCGCTCGCCGGGGCCTTGGTGGGGCTCTTCATGGTCCGCTACCGCGGCATCTTCTTCGGCATGCTGAACCTCGCCTTCTCAATGATGCTGTTCGCAGTTCTCGGCAAGTTCGGCGCGTTCACCGGCGGGACCGACGGCCTGCGTTTTGACCGCCCCACCTTCGGCTTCGTACACCTGGAGCGCGACGGATTCGAGAGCGCGTTGCTGGCGGTGGCCCTGCTGCTCGCAATCGTCGCGGGCTGGTGCGTGCAACGCTACTACCGCTCGGTCTCCGGCCAGGCGCTCGCGGCGATCAAGACCAACGAGACCCGGCTCGAGTACCTCGGCATTTCCGCCAAGCGCGTGTTCTGGGGCGGCTATGTCCTGGCCGCGACCTTGTGCGGCCTGGGCGGGACCCTTTTCGCGCTGACGCAGGGGCTGGTCACGCCGGAGATGGGCTACTGGGTCCGCTCCGGCGAGCTCGTCTTCGTCGCCATCCTCGGCGGCTCGTCGCATGCCGTCGGCGCATTCCTGGGCGCCTTCCTGTTCGAATTCATGAAGCTCTACGCCGCCTCGCTGCTAACCGGCATGTGGCAACTGGTGCTCGGACTGATCCTGATCGTCATGGTGTTCGTCGCCCCGTCCGGCATCTACGGGCTGCTGTCGCGCCATCTCGTGCGCAAAGCGCCGCCCGACTTTCCTTCGAGGCGGCGCCGGGTCGCGAAGGAGGCGGCGTGACTGCGGCGCTGCTCGAGACGCGCGGCATATCCCTCGCCTTCGGCGGCGTGGTCGCCGCCGAGTCGATCGACTTCACGCTCACCCATGGCGAACGGCTTGCCGTCGTCGGGCAGAACGGTGCCGGCAAGACCACTTTCATCAATATCTGCACCGGCCACCTGGCGCCAAGCGCCGGCACCGTCCTGTTCGACGGCCACGACATCACCAACCACAGTTCCCGCTCCATCACCCGGCGCGGCGTCGGGCGCACGTTTCAGTTGCCGCAAATCTTCAGCGAGCACACGGTGCGCGAATGCCTGCTGCTTGCCGCGTCGTCGGTCAAGCGGCGCCGCGGTTTCTGGGTGCCGCTGGAGGATGCCGTCGACGGGCAGGACGTCGACGAAACGCTGGACCTGCTGCAGCTTGCGGGGCGCGCGCGGGATGTGGCCGGCTCCCTGCCGGGCGGGCAGCGCAAGCTGCTCGACGTGGCGATGGCGCTGGTGCTGCGGCCCAAGCTGATGATCATGGACGAGCCCACCAGCGGCGTGTCCTCGGACGAGAAGCACGAGCTGATGCGCGTGCTGATGCGCGCCCTCGACGAACGCGGCGTGACCACCATCTTCGTCGAGCATGACATCGACATCGTGCGCCGCTACGCCACCCGCCTGTGTGCGTGGATCGCCGGCCGCATCGCCGCCGACGGCCCGCCCGAGCAGGTGCTGTCGGACCCGGTGGTGGTGCGCAACGTAATCGGGGAATGACGTGCTGACCCTCGAGGCGGTCTCAGCGGATATCGCCGGCATTCAGGTGCTGCATGGCATCACCACGACCTTCGAGCAGGGCGCCACCATCGCCATCGTCGGCCGCAACGGTGCCGGCAAGACGACCCTGCTGCGCCTCATCATGGGGTTCATCCCGCGCCACGGCGGACGCGTGTCGCTGGAAGGCCGGGACCTGTCGGTCGTGCCGGCGCGCACCCGCGCAAGCCTCGGCATCGGCTATGCGCCGGAGGACCGGGGGATGTTCCCGACCTTCACGGTCGAGGAGAACCTGCGCTTTCCCTGCGAGGTGATCGGCATGGCGCGCCCCGCTGTCGACGGCCGCCTGGCAGAGACGCTGTCGATCGTTCCGGAACTGGAACCGATGTTGGGCCGATCGGGCGCAGCGCTCTCCGGCGGCCAGGGCAAGATGGCCGCCTTGGGGCGGGCGATCATGGCGGGCAGCCGGATGGTTCTCCTGGACGAGCCGTTCCAGGGACTGGCGCCGGTTCTGGCGCAGCAATACAGCCAGTCCCTGCAACGTTTGCACGCAGCGCGGCCACAGCTGTGCGTGGTGATCACCGAATCGAATCGCGGCCTGCTCAAGGACATCCCGACCCGCACGCTGGCGCTCGAACGCGGCGAGGTCAAGCCGGACCCTGGCGAGGGCGCAAGCCGGCGCATATGAGGAAGCCACTCGCGCCGCGGCCGGGATGCCGTTCGGTGGCGTGAAGGGTGCCTGGACGATCTGGTGGGGCTGTGGGACTCGAATACCAGCTGAAGAAGCGCATGGCCTCTCTGTGTACCACCATGATTGAAAGCGAGATGCCCCCAAAGTTGCCCCGAGAGCCACTTCGCTAGACTCATAAATTGCCTCATGGATCGCATGTTGAAGATGCGACCCTTCGTTGTTTACATGGTAATTGAAGGGCTCGCGGAGGCCCCTAACCGAATGGCGCGCTCCATTTCAATTTAGGTTATGAATGCCAGATCGATCTCTCTATTCAATCGATGCCGCCTGGTCCTGCATCGTAAAGCCGCCCAGCCCAGGATCGGCACTACCGTCAGCAGCAGCCCCTCATGCCCCCAGGCGTTCCAGCCAGCAGCCTCGATCGAGCTGAGTACCAGCCCGGCCAGCAGCGAGTGCGTCGCGACCAGCGTCAGCGGCAGGCTGGCGAACCAGCGGATCAGCTTCGTGATGCAGTGCCCAGACCAGCCGGACTATCGGCGGTGGGCCACCGGCGGGAAGTCGTCGGCGTCGGCCGAAGCTTCCAATCCACGGATGCGCGCGAGCGAGGAGGCCCTGAGACCTTCCGGACGCGCCTCCGAGGCAGACAGGCCGTCGGGGTGACCCACTGACACCACAAACGGCGTGTCGCCCTTGAAGCCGACGACAGCCATCGTCATCCAAGCTCGAGCGGCAGCGCCAGCACCCGTTGATCACGCACGGCGAAGTCTTCGTTGTTGAGCGCTTGGGGCCGATTCGTTCGGGCATGCGCCGAGTCTAGCGGTAGCCCCGCAGGCCACTGTGACGGATGTCTAGTTCCCGCTACGGCCGGTCCGGGCGCTCGCCGGTGTCCATCGACCAGAACCAGCAGTAGTTATAGATGGCGAGGAAACTCGTGCACGAAGCGTTCGCTAGCCGAAAGGCAGAGCTCGCAAAGCGGAACGACCGATATCGCGACACCTTCCCACTCCACCACATAATCTTCGAGAACCATCCTCTCGCCGCTCTCTAGAAGCAAATGGCCGCCGTCCTCGAGCGCTAAAAAGCCCTCTTCAGCATTTACCGGGCGCGTATGAACGTCCTCATTTCTGAGGGCAGCCAAGAGATCCCATGCATCGGTGAACTGCTTCGGTAGCCCCGCTTTCCAGGGGTCCACCACTTGCCCTGCCTCGCCTTGTCTGCCGTTTGCCCTGAGCCAGACCCCCAAGTAAAAGTAGAGCAGTCGGATGCCGTGAAGAAACGACCAGAAATGGTCCTGGAAGTCGACCAACTCCCGACTGTCCTTTGCTCGAGCGAGAGACCGCCTCATCCAGCCGACTCGGGCTGACATTCGTGCCTGACAGGTTTCTAGGTCTACTAGATCATCATCCTCGTGCTGCATGTTTCTGATCCCCTCTACGAGCGGTCCAGGCGTTCGCCGGCGTCCATGGACCAGAACCACGACCGCTCCATCCCCTCCTGGAGCTCGAGCTGCCGAACCAGGACGCGGGTCCCATCCACGAAG
>JACCRJ010000346.1 GCA_013813615.1 Lautropia sp.
AAACACCGGAAGGAGACGTCCTGACCCTGTGGGATACGCCGGGTTTCGGCGACAGTTCAAGACTGGCGGACCGGCTGCAGAAATCGGGGCGTCCGCTCGGCTGGTTCGTCAGCCAGGTCTGGGACCGCTTCACCGACCGCGCCATCTGGTCGAGCCAGCAGGCGATCCGCAATGCCCGCGAGGAGGCGGACGTGGTGCTCTACCTCGTGAACGCGGCAGAGAATCCGGAGGACGCGGGCTACGTGGAACCCGAGATGCGGATCCTGGGGTGGATCGGCAAGCCGATCATCGTCCTGGTCAACCAGATGGGCCCTCCCAGCGGCCCGGCGGATGAAGCGGCGGAGATCGAGCGCTGGCGAGCGCATCTGTCCTACGCGGCTTCGGTACGGCAGGTGCTCGCACTCGACGCGTTTGCCCGCTGCTGGGTTCAGGAAGGGGCGCTGCTCAAGGAGGTCGCGCGCCTGTTGCCGGAAGACAAGGGCGAGCCGTTCGGCAGGTTGCATCGGGCCTGGCAGACGCAGCGCCGGGAGGCCTTTGATGCAGCCATGCAGGTCCTTGCGTCGCGGCTGGCGTTGGCCGCGCTGGACAAGGAGAAGGTGCCGCACGGCGGCATCAAGGGCCGCCTGCGCGACGTGGGCGCGAGCTTGGGCGTCACCCGCGACAAGGAAGACTCCGCCAAGCAGCTGGCCATGCGCAGCCTCGCGGAGCGCCTGAATCAGAGCATCCACCAGTCGACCAACAGACTGATCGAACTGCACGGCCTCGAAGGCAGCGCCGGCGACGACGTGCTGACACGGCTGGCGGATCACTATGCCATCACCCGGCAGGTCAGCGAAGGTCGCGCGGCAGTGTTCGGCGGCCTGGTCACCGGCGCGCTTGCGGGCCTCAAGGCGGACGTGATCACCGGCGGCTTCACGCTGGGCGGCGGCATGATCGCCGGCGGCGTGCTCGGCGCGCTCGGGGCCGCCGGCCTTGCGCGTGGATACAACATGGTGCGCGGCACCGAGACGGTAACCGTCACCTGGACGGACGAGGTCATGAACCGGCTGGTCGCGTCATCGCTGCTCGCCTACCTGGCCGTCGCCCACTACGGTCGCGGCCGCGGGCAATGGGCACAGGCAGAGCATCCGGCGTTCTGGGAGAGCACGGTACGCGACGTGCTGGTTCAGCAGGCGGCAAACTTCAGCGGCTTCTGGCGACGGCGCGGAAGTTATACGGCGGAAAGCTTGACGGTGGCCGTGCAGACGGAGCTGACCCTCGCCGCGGAGCGCGTGCTTATCCGCCTCTATCCGGAAGCGGTGTCCGCCGCGGCGATCGGCACCGAGAATACCCGCCTGAGCGCGGAAGCGCGCATCGATGCCGAACGCCTGCAGGCCTTTCGAGCCGCCGAAGATGCGAAGGCGGCTGAAGCAGAAAGAGCCGCGGAACAGGTGCGGGCTGCACGGGCGTTGAGGGTCGCGGCAGAGCCGCACGCCGCGGCGGAGGCAGAGGCTGCGGACGAGGCAAAAGTCGCAGCCCAGGCAGCGGCGCCGGCGTTATCGGATGCAGCGGCAAAGGCTGGCAACGTGCTCGAGGCAGAGCCGTCCGAACCCGGAAAAACGGCCCAGGCGCAGCAAACCGGCGGTTCGGCAGCGATGTCACGATTGGCCGGGCCGGTTCCCCTGCTGGCGCCGCTTGCTGACCCGGGGCTCGATCCCGCGCCAAAGCCGATGCTCCATCCGGTGCCCGACAACGCGCACAAGACGCCCGCACCTGCCGCTTCGAGGCCGCCCAAACGCACGCCCCGCACGGGCCGGCGCCGACGTGCGCGTCGGGGCACGGAGACGTTGGACGCAGTCGCGTCGGTTCCTCCCAGCCGCGCAGCCCGCTCCTCCTGACAGACGCCGCGCCCCTCTCGACCAACCGCAGACGCAAGGGAGCAGGCAGATGAAAGACCTAAAAGGCAAGGTCGTCCTGGTGACGGGTGGCTCGACCGGCATCGGCGCTGCCGCGGCTCGGGCCTTCGCGAGCCAGGGCGCCAGGACGATGATCCACTACAACGCCAGCAGGGACGCTGCCGCCGCCCTCGCGGCTGAAATCGAGGGCGCCGGCGGCGAGGCGCAGATGATCAGCGGCGACGTCACCGACCTCGCGAACGTCAGCCACATCGTCGAGCAGACGGTGCAGAAGCTGGGCCGGCTGGACATCCTCGTCAACAACGTCGGCAGCCTGGTGAAACGCACGCCGGTTGCCGACTACAGCATCGACCTGATCGATGAGGTGCTGAACATCAACGTGCGCCAGCTGGTGTGGTTCGTGCGGGAAGCAGCCGTGGTGATGCGCCGGCAGGGCGGCGGCAACATCATCAACACCACGTCGATCGCCGCGCGCAATGGCGGCGGCCCGGGCTCCGTTCTCTACGCGGCCTCGAAAGGCTTTGTTTCCACTGCCACCCGAGGCTGGGCGCGGGAACTTGCC
>JACCRJ010000385.1 GCA_013813615.1 Lautropia sp.
TTTATCGGTGCGATCAGGTCATCCCCGTTGTCGCCAACCTCGATATACGTCGGCGTAAACTTGGTGACCTTGCCACGCACATAGCTGCCGTTCGCGGCTGTCAGCTGTACCCAATCGTTGATGGCAAACGAGGCGGTATTGACCCGCACCCGTTTCGGATCGCTGTCGATGGAGATCTCGATCTGACCGCTGGACCCGGCGATCGGCACGCCAGGCAGTTCGACTGCGCCGTTGGAGAACGGCGTCAGCTTGCTGGTGTCCGCGCCGTCATAGTATTTGGCGAAGGAGTGCGCATCGTTCGGCAGAAATGCGCGTTCTATGACTGTGGAGGTCGGGGTATCGCCATCATTGATCATGCCGACATCGCCGGTGCTACGCTCGGGACTTCTGAGGCCGCCGAAGAGGACCTTGCGCAGCGCGTCCATGCGGGTCATGGTGGCCCAGTTCAGGAAGTTGCCGCTCCAGTTACCGCTGCAGTACTTGTCGGCAGCAACGGACGCCGGCTCGAAGCGATGAGTGCCATCGTTGTAGTTGTAGCACTTGAAGCTGTCGAAGTGCCCGTAGTAGTCGATCGCATGGCTGTAGGTGGTATCGGTGACGCCGTCGCGGTTGAGGTCGCTGAAGTCGTCGTAGGCCTTCTTGAACAGCTGCTGGTCCTTGGTGACCGCGAGCATCACCAGCGGCGGCACTTGCTCGCCTGCGAGGAACGGCGCATCGAAGAGCTGGATCATCGGCGGCGAAAAAGCGGCGCGCGCCTCGGGGATCAGCAGCGGCTGCCAGAACATGGCGAACAACACGCTGGAGGCGGCCAGCCGGTGGCCTGCACGCTTCATCGAAGTCCGTGCGGGGTTGATGCGGCCGTTGCGTTGATGCTGCTTGTTCATGTTGAGCCCCGGTCGAGCGGTGGTCAGTTGCCGAGAGAGAAGAAGGATTGCAGGATCACTTCGGATGCTTCGTCCGTCTGCCGCATGCCGCGGGCGACGGCGGTGATCCGGTAGATGGGCGACGGGCAGCTGGCGACGAAGCTGCCGGTCATGCCCTGGCCGCCACCGGCGTAGCACAGGGATTCGATGACGTACCGGGGCCGCCAGAGGTTGGCGCCGCCGGGGCTCCTGATGTCGCGGTCGGTGACCGGTCGGGTGAAGGTCCCGTATTCGACCGGCAGGCCGACCGCGCCCGCGCCGCCGGTCAGTACCGCGATCGGCATCCGGCTGCTGAAATCGGGCCGCTCGGCGGTGACGCCGAGGCACAGACCGTCGGGCGAGCAGGTGTTCTCCGCGCCGGCGTTGCCGAAGCCTGTTTCTCCGTTGATCAGCATCACGCGTGGCGTGCATCCGCCGGCTGCGATGCCGCTGGCGCAGGTGCCCATCAGGTCGTGCTCCGCATCCCGCAGCGTGGCTTCGGCAGCTTCGAACGCGATGGCGCGATCGCGCTGCTGCCCGACCATCCTTTCCTCCTGCGTGCCCATCTGCCAGCCGGCAGTGGCCAGCAGCATCACGATCGCAAGCAGCAGCAGGGAAACGATGAGCGCGGCACCTTGCTGGCTGGCGGGACCGCCTGCCCCGAGCCGGCTTCGATTCACGTGCTTGTCCATCACAGGGCCACCGACCGCAGGACGATGGTGGATTCGGTCGCGTTGCGCAGGAAACGGTCGCTGAAGGGCCCGTAGGTCCGCTCGGCGAGCGGGTACGTCTGCGTCGACGGCGCCATACCGGCTTCCGCGTTGCTGCGGTAGAGCATGTGGATCTTGACCGCCACCACCCGCGTCGGATCGGTCACCGCATTCCAGGTGACGAAGCTGCTGACCGAGCGGTTCTCGCTCGTGTAGAGGCCATAGAGCACCTCCATCGCTTCGACGTCCGGAATCAGCGGCGTCCAGGAAATGCCGCCGTCGGTGGAGCAGTTCAGCCAGGGCCTGCCGCCGGCATCGACGCGGACCATGAACCGGTTGTTCGCCTGCACGGTGGACGCGACAGGTGCGCCCATGCAGTCGACGACGACGCCGTCGGGCGTCGCGGTGGCGAAGTCGGTGCTGCCGTTGAAGCGGACCTCGATCATGTCGCTGTTGCCCGGGCTCGTGCCCGTGCCGTCCGCACCGGCGAGCGGAACGAAGCTGAATGCGGCGATCAGCATCGGGTTCTGGTCGCGGGGAGCGGGAAAACGCTTGTAGTTGCCCTGGCGGAAGGTGCGCTCGATGATGCCGCTGCCGATGCGCATGTTTTCCTGAAGCCGGCCGACCTCGTCCTGCGTGGTGTAGTTCTCGCGCGAGCCGGTATAGACGCCGACCACCGCCAGGATGACCAGCGAGCTGAGGAGCATCGAGATGAGAAGCTCGATGAGCGAGAAGCCTGTCTGAAGACGGCCGGCGCGGTGCAGGCTGCGCGCCCTGGCTCCGCGTATTGGCTGCTGCGTCCGGTTCACTTTTCGGCTGCTCATCAGAGGGGGGTGACGCGGGTGGTGAAAACGCCGTAGGCGCCGGTTGTCGCCGTGTCGCCGGCGGTCTCCGTGCGGTTGTCGAGCCAGAAGACCTTGATGGCGTACAGGCTGCCGAGGCCGTCGCATTGCGGATTGATCGTGGCGCCGTCGAAGGTGGGGGCACCGAGGCTGCCGGAGTCGATACAGACGACGCCGACGCCGCGCGGCAGGTTTGCAGCGAGCCGCGCCTGCCAGGCTGCCAGGTCGTCGAGCACCATCGCCGCCGGCAGGCAGCCGCCGCTGCGGCAGGCCGGATCCGGCGTGTTATAGACAGCATCGGCAACCGTCGTGCGCGGCCGGTTGTAGCCGGTGCCGACGACCCCGTTGCCCTGCATCACGCCTTCGAGATTCGCGCGCAGCCGATCGGCCATGTCGCTCGTCAGGCTGATGGCGGCACTGCGGTACTTGGAGCTGCCGGCATTCTTCAGCGTGGTCGCCTGCATCGCGGCCACGCCCAGCATGCCGATCGATACGATGACGATGGCGATCAGCACCTCGAGGAGGGTGAAGCCGCCCATGGCGGCGCTGCTGCAGCGTCGCCGGTTCATGGCTCGACCCGCGTGGTCAGGCGACCGATGACCGACACTTCCAGGTCGCGGCCTTTCTGGCCCGAGGCCCGCAGCTCCAGCCTTGCAACCGGGCTCAAGCCGTCCGGCTG
>JACCRJ010000424.1 GCA_013813615.1 Lautropia sp.
CCCGTGCGCCGGCTGTATGGAAGCTGCAGGCACGGCGCCGCCTTGTCAGCGAGAACCGGGTGACGCAGCGGGTGGAATGGGCGATCGAATTGTCCCGGCCCAACGGTTCTTCGGCTGGCCGCAACCTCTATAGCAGCGTGATACCGGCACACGCCTCCCCCGACACCCAGCGGGCACTGGCGCTGGCAGCCGCCAGCATCAACGCCGACCTGGTGATCGGCTGGCTGAATTCGGAACGCGAGCGCGTCCTTGCCTTGACGCGATGATGGGTGCAGCCTGGTCCCGGCCGTGGGCGCTGGCATCCGCCGTCGGGATGTCCTGCGTCGTGGCGGGCCTCCTTGCCTCGGCACCCGCGGCGGCGGCTCCGCCGGTCGACGTCGGGATGACGCGGGCGTTGCTGGTGCCCGATCGCGAGACCACGCTGGTGGCGCAGATGGTGGGCGTCGTCCAGAAGCTGGGCAGCGAGATGGGCGGCGCCTTCCGGCAGGGCGCCGTGCTCGTGCGCTTCGACTGCAGCGAACAGCGTGCTCGCCTCGGCATCGCGCAGGCGGAGCTGAATTCGGCGCAGCAGCAGCATCAGGCCAAGCTCCGGCTGCAGGGCCTCAGCGCCGCCGGCGAGGTGGAGGTATCGCTCGCCGCGGCGGCGGTTTCGAGGGCCGGCTCGCAAGTCGACCTTGGAAACGCGCAGCTGGCGCAGTGCACCGTCGGTGCGCCGTTCGCGGGCAGGGTTTCCAGGCTGCACGTCCGCGAGTACCAGGGGGTCAACATCGGCCAGCCCCTGATGGACATCGTGTCGGCGGGGCCCCTGCGGGTGAAGCTGAACGCGCCGTCGAAGTGGTTGGCCTGGCTAAGGGCCGGAGCGCGGTTCGAACTGCAGGTCGATGAAACCGGCAAGTCCTACCCTGCGCGCGTGGCTGCGATCAATTCCCGCGTCGATGCCGTCAGCCAGACCATCGAACTCGAAGGAAGGGTTCTGGAGGATCATGCCGAACTGCTGGCAGGTATGAGCGGCAATGCGCAGTTCGCAGTTCCTTCGCCTTGATACAGTAGAGCCAGACGGCGGCCAAGGCGTGGGCCGAGGGGCGGAGTGAGGGGCTGACTGAGACGGTGGTTGCCGATGGCGCGGGCTGAGCAGCAGGAACGAACACCGAAGGCAACGGCGAGGGCGTTCGCGTCCGGCATGCGCGCGGGCGACGCGCCGTGGCAGGCGCTGGCGAGGCTGATGGAGCGGGCCCTGTCGGCGCGATCCCTGCCGGAGATCTGCTTCATCGCCGCCAACGAAACCTGGCAGGTGATGCCTTTCCGGCAGGCGGTATTCTGGCGCATCAGTTCCCGCGGGCTGCCGAAGCTGCAGACGGTGTCGGGCCTGGCGCGGCTGGCGGAGGACTCGCCCAATACCGTGTGGCTGAGGCGGCTGGGCCTGCTGCTTCACCGGCGTGCGGCCAGGGAGCCCGCGCCGAAGGCGTCGTTCCTCACCCGGGCCGACATGCCGTCATCCCTCGCCGGTCAATGGGACGAGTTCATGCCGGCCCTGGTCCATGTGCTGCCCCTGACCGCGCCGCGGGACGGGCGGCTGCTCGGCCTGCTGGCGCTCGCGCTCGACGAGGCGCCGACCGACCTGCAGCAGGAACTGGCGCAGCGCGCGGTGGCCGCCTACGGCCACGCCTGGCAGGCGCTGGCTCCCCCGTCGACCGCCTCGGCCCGGCGTCCAGCAAGGCTGCGGCTTGCCGGCTGGCTGCTTGCCGTGCTGGCTGCACTCGCGCTGCTGGTACCGGTGCGGCTCTCGGTGCTCGCGCCGGCGGAGGTGATAGCGCTCGACGCGCTGGCCGTGACCGCGCCGATGGACGGCGTCGTCAGGAGCTTTGCGGTGCGGCCGAACCAGGCGGTCGCCGGCGGGGCGCTCCTCTTCACGCTTGACGACACCACGCTGCGGAACCGCCGCGAGGTTGCGCTGAAGCAGCTGCAGGTGGCGCGTGCCGATGCGTTGGCCGCGGCGCAGAAGGCATTCGCCAGCGATGCAAGCCGTGGCGAACTCGCGGCGCTGAACGGCCGCGTCGCGGAGCGCGAGGCGGAGCTTGCCTGGCTGGACGAGCAGGTCGGACGGATCCAGGTCCGCGCACCGGCCGCCGGCGTGGTGGTCTTCGGAGACGTCAATGACTGGATCGGCAAGCCCCTGGTGACCGGCGAGCGCGTCGCCTTGCTCGGCGATCCCGACGATGCCGGCATTCTGATCTGGTTGCCGGTGGCGGATGCGATCGACATCGAACCGGGTGCGGAAATCCGCTTGTTCCTGCAGGTGGCGCCGCTCGAGCCCCTGCAGGCAACGCTGTCGCAGACCAGCTACCAGTCGGTGCTGTCGCCCGACGGCATCTCGTCCTACCGGCTGCGCGCACGCTTCGAAGCGCTCACGCCTGAGCAGCGGCAGCTGGCTCGTATCGGCCTGAAGGGCACGGCCAAGATCTACGGCGAGAAGGCGATGCTCGGCTACTACCTGTTCCGTCGGCCGCTCGCCGCCCTGCGCGAGTGGACGGGCTGGTGAACGTTTCCGGCGGCGAGCTCGGCCGGTTGCTGCCGCCGCTGCGGGAGGACCTCAAGCTTCACGAGGCCGCCGTCAACCGCGATGGGTCGCCTGCCTGGGTGATCCACGATCCGGTGACCAACCGCTTTTTCCGGATCGGCTGGCTTGAGTTCGAGATGCTGTCGCACTGGCCGCTGCGTGACCCGACGCTGCTGCTGCAGGCGATCGAGCAGCAGGGGCCGCTCGCGGCTAGCGCTGCGGAACTGGGCGTATTCATCGCCTTCCTGCGCCAGCACCAGTTGCTGCGCGTCAGCACGCCGCAGGGCACGCGCGAACTGGAAAAGATCAGGCTGGCGGCCGCCGGTTCCCGCTGGCAATGGCTGCTGCACAACTACCTGTTCTTCCGGGTGCCGCTGGTGCGGCCGCAGCGCTTCCTGCAATGGCTGCTGCCCCGCGTCGGCTTCCTCTTCACTGCCGGGTTCGCTTGCTTCACGGTGTTCTGCACGCTCATTGGTGTGCTCCTCGCGATCCGGCAGTGGGACAGCTTCGTGCACACGTTCCAGGACTTCCTCGGACCGCAGGGGCTGCTGGGCTTCGCCCTGGCGCTGACGCTCGCCAAGGCGCTCCATGAACTCGGTCATGCGCTGACCGCGACGCGGTATGGCGTGCGGGTCGCGCACATGGGGGTGGCCTTCCTGGTCCTGTGGCCGATGCTCTATACCGACACCGCCGAGTCGTGGAAGCTTGCAGATCGACGCCAGCGTTTCGCGATCGCCGCGGCCGGCATCATCACCGAACTCGGGCTCGCCGGCTTCGCGACCCTCGCCTGGAGCCTCGCCGACGACGGCGCGCTGAGGAGCGCGCTGTTCTTCCTCGCGACCACCAGCTGGCTGATCACTCTGGCGATCAACGTCAGCCCCTTCATGCGCTTCGACGGCTACTTCCTGCTCTCCGACGCGCTCGACCTTCCCAATCTTCACCAGCGGTCGTTCGCGCTCGCGCGGGCCGCCCTGCGCCGCGGGCTGCTGGGGTGGAACGAGCCGGACCCGGAGCCGTTCTCGCCGGCGCTGCGGCGAGGGCTCGTCGCCTTCGCCTGGGCGACCTGGCTCTACCGCCTCGTGGTCTTCATCGGCATCGCGCTGGCGGTTTATCACTTTTTCTTCAAGGCGCTCGGCGTTTTCCTGCTGGCGGTGGAGCTGGTGTGGTTCATCGCCCGTCCGGTCTGGTCCGAAGTGCGCACCTGGGCCAGCGGCCGGCGGCGCATGCAGGCTGGCCACGCGATGCGGTCGCTACTGGTGCTGCTGGGCCTGTTCGCCCTGCTGGCTGTGCCGTGGCAGACCAGCATCCGGGCAGACGGCTGGCTGCACGCCGAGCGGCAGCAGCTGGTCTACTCGCCGGTACCGGCCCGGGTGCTGACGGTGTCGCCCGCGGGAAGGGTGAGGCAAGGGCAGGTGCTCGCGATCCTGGATTCGCCGGATGCGCGCAGCAAAGCGGCGCAGTCGCTGATCGCCGCCCAGGCACTGGCGCTGCAGCTGGACCAGACGGTTGGCCGCGTCGAAGGACTCGAGCGACGCGCGACGATTGCCGAGCAACTGGCGCAGCAGCGGGCGGAGGTGCTGGCGCAACGCGCGGAGGTCCAGCGGCTCACGCTTTCGGCAGGCTTTGCCGGCGTGCTGTCGGACCTCGACGCGCATGTCGGGCCCGGCGTCTGGGTCAACGCGACCCAGCCGATCGCCATCCTCTACGATCCTGCCGACTGGGTCGTCGATGCGCTGGTCCCGCAGGAAGCCATTGGCCGGTTCGCAGTCGGCGCCCCGGCGCAGTTTCACCGCCGCGGCCGTTGGGCCGCGCCGGTGGCCGGTGAAGTGATCGCCGTCGATACGGCGCGCGCGCAGAGCCTGCCGCATCCGATGCTGGCTGCCGTGCACGGCGGCAGGCTCGCAGCCACCGGCCAGCCGGATGGCTCGCTCGCGCCGCGCGACGCGGTCTACCGGGTGCGCATCAGGCTCGCGGCTGCGCCTGGCTCGGTGATGCACGACGAGCGGCAACCCGAGCGGCAAGAGCTTGGCAGCGTGTCCATCGAGGTCGAGCGGCGCAGCCTGCTGGCGCGCTGGGCAACCGGTGCCGCGGCCCTACTGTTGCGCGAAAGCGGCTTCTGATGCGGAAAACCGGAGCGTCTATTTGGTCGTGCGGGGATGCCACCAGTTGGGCTGCACGAACTCGAAGCGCCCCTCGGCATGCAGGCGGTTGGCGAGATTGAGCGATTCGATACCGACCGGGGACTCCACCAGCCACATCCGCTCACCGATCTGACGCTGCGGCGTGAGGCCCGCTGCCTGCAGCGCGTCGCGCGCCTGTGCTTCCGGCATTGCCTGCTTCAACGCGACGATCACGCCGCCCGGCAGTGCCCGCGGCCGCCCGCTGGCATCCAGGAAGATCGGCGACACCTGCGTTGCGACGGCGGCGGACGCTCCGCCTGCCGCGGGCGTCGCCTGCTGCAGCATCGGGCCGGATTTCGGATCCGGTTTGCTGATGCGGCTGCTTTCACCGACTTCCCCCGGCTCGGCAGCACGGATCGCCGGCTGGTCGGTCCCCGGCATGCTGAATTCGGCAACCCGGCTGGTGTCGATCCATAGCGGGCGTTCGGCATCGCCTTCATTGACGACATGCGAGGGACCGGTGTTCTTGCTCTGGCCGACCTCGGGCTTGTTCAGCACCGTCGCAGCCGCGCCGCTGCCCTCGTGGCTGCGCGGCCGCTGCCCGGCTGCCGATGCCGGCGCTGCCGCCAGATGGAATGCCACCGCCGCGGCGGCGGCATGGCGGAGCAGGACCACGGCGCGCAGCGTCGACGGGTTCATCACGGGCGGCCGTAGAAGGTGATGGACCAGTTGACGAATTGGCCCTCGTCCTGGCTGAGCATGTCCGTTACCTCCAGCGTCCAGCCGCTGCTGCCGGCGTTGACCGGCTCATTCATATGCCGCACGGAGCCGAACGCAAAGTCATTATAGGCCCCGCAATTCACCGGCATCTCCGCCGGGTTGTAGCAGATGTGCTCATCGGCCAGTTCACTCACCAGGCCCTGCGGACTGGTCAGGCGGATGCGCAGGTCGCCGCTGCTGGGATGCTCGGTGTTCTGGGCGGGGAAGTTGGCCGACTTGGCAGTGAACTTCACTTCCACGAATTCGATCCTGCCGATCGCGCACGGGGGAACGGCAATGGATTCCGCCACCGGTTGCGGCGCGGGAGACGGCACACCCGGCACCGGATCCGGCAGCGGCTTGTTGACGACGAGTCGATGCGGACCACAGGTGATCAGGCTGTCGCGGCCGCCGACGCTCGTCCAGGACTGCGCCAGCTGCACTGCCGCCTGCGCGTCCGCCACGCCGAAGCCGTACTTGTGCGAGAAGTTCAGGCCGAAGTGGGTCGTCCACTCCGGATCGGGGGTGGGCGGCAGGCCCGCCGGGAAATCGTTCTTTCGCGCGGAGGAAGCGAGGATCAGGCGGACGTCACGCCAGGTCAGCGCCGGGTTCGCCGCCAGCATCAGTGCGACCACGCCGGAGACCATCGGGGTGCTTGCCGAGGTGCCGGTGAAATCCGAGCGATAGTCGCTGCGTATCGCTGTGGTGGTAACGAGGGTGTTGGTGAAGTTGTTGCTGGGCTCCGGCGGCAGGTTCGACGAGGGGGCGCAGACCAGCATGTTGGCGCCGCGCTCGCCGTAGAAAGGCTGTCGGCCGTTTGGATCGACCGCGCAGGCGGCAATCACCCCGAGCTTGTTGACGTAGCCGTCGTAATTGGAGTTTTCACGCACGCACGGCTCCACGCTCGGCGTGGCCTTCAGGTCCGGGTTGTAGCAGCCGCCATTGCCGGCCGGAAAGACGTAGATGGCGCCCTTGCCGTTGCGGCCGTTGGCGATGCCGCGCTCGATGGCTTCGATGAAACTCGGCTCGACAGGATGGAGGAAGCCGTCGTCGGGCGAGCCCCAGCTGTTGTTGTAGACCGCGTTGAACGCCAGGTCACGGTTGAGTGCTTCGTTGACATCCGTGTCGACGGAGGTGGAGAGCGCGTTGTAGCCGACCAGCTCGGCGCGCGGTGCGACGCCGGCGACACCGCGCCCGTTGAAGTCACGGGCGACGATGAGTCCGGCCACCGACGTGCCGTGGTTGTCGTCGGCAGCGCAGGGCAGCGGAAAGGCATTGCCGCGATGGGTCTGCCGGTAGTTGTAGCTGGCGTTGGCGACGACGTTCGGCGCAAGGTCCTCGTGGACCACTTCGATCGCGTCGTCGATGACTGCAATCCGCACGCCTTCTCCGCGGGTCCGCTGCCAGGCGGAGAACGCCTTCAGATCTTCACCGGACCGTCCGGAGACGGAACCGTCATTGTTCAGGTGCCATTGCAGCGCCACTTTCGGGTCGGCCCCGGTCAGCAGCGGCACGTCGGTCGGCAGGTACTGCACCCGGCAGGCGGTGTCCTGGATGACCACCGGCGCCGGGCTCGGCGACGGTGCAGGCG
>JACCRJ010000436.1 GCA_013813615.1 Lautropia sp.
AGAAGTTGGTCGTCCAGCAGAGCAGGTCGGGGCCGTAGAGGTCCTCGATCGCGTCGAGGATCTTCTCGTCGTGAACCACCTCGGAGAGGAACTTGAAGAGCAGGTGCGACTTGTGGCGGAACTCTCCGCGCAGCGGACCGCCGGTGCTCTGTTCATAGGCCTGCAGCTTCTCGCGCACGGCATTGGCGGCGTCCTCGCTCATCACGCGCACGGGGCTGAGGTAGCCGTCGCGCCGGAATCGTTCGATCTGATCCTGGGTCAGCATTCGGGTCATGTCATTGCTCCTGCGATGTTCAGGGTGTTGCGGCTACCGCATCATGGTTTGCGGCAGCCAGAGGGCGATCTGCGGAAATGCGATCACGATTGCGAGGGCAGCTGCCTGGATGCCCAGGTAAGGCCAGATCGACTTGAAGATGTCGGTCAGGGTGATGCCGGGCGGCGTCACGCCTTTCAGGTAGAACGCCGCCGGACCGAAAGGCGGGGAAATGTAGGAGATCTGCATGTTCATGCAGAACAGCACACCGAGCCACACCGGGTCGTATCCCAATTTGACGGCGACAGGCACGAAGATCGGCGCGGTCAGCAGCAGGATGCCGATCCAGTCGATGAAGGACCCCAGCACGATCCAGACCAGCTGGATCATCAGCAGCACGCCGATCGGGCCCAGCGGGAACGCCTCCAGGAAGCCCTGGATCATCGAGGTGCCGCCGGCCAGCGTGTAGACGCCGATCAGGGCGGACGACCCGAAGAACAGCCAGTACAGCATGGCGGTCGTGCGCGTCGTCTCGGTGATCGCGTGGCGCACGTTGGGCCAGTTGAGGCGTCTCTTGGCGAGCGCGGCCAACGCGGCCCCCGCCACGCCGACACCGCCTGCCTCGGTGGGTGTCGCCCACCCGAGGTACAGCGAGCCGAGCACCGCGAAGACGACCAGGGACGGCAGAAAGAGATTGCGAAGCAGTGCGAACTTTTCGCGCAGCGGCAGGGCTGCTTCCGTCGACAGGTCGCGCGGCGCGATCGACGGGTTCAGCTTCGCCCGGATCACGATGTAGGCGATGTACATGGCCGCGAGCAGCAGGCCCGGGATGATGCCGGCCATGTACAGCTGGCCGATCGACACGCCGGCGGTCAGGCCGTAGAGGATGAACACGACCGATGGCGGAATCAGCGTGGACAAGCCGCCGCCGGCGCAGATGCAGCCGAGCGCAAGATCCTTCTTGTAGCCGCGCGAGAGCATGGCCGGCAGGGCTACGATGCCGATGGTCACCACTTCCGCACCGAGCACGCCGACCATCGCCGCCATCAGGGTGCTGGTGATGATCACCGCCACTGCCAGCCCTCCCGGCACGCCGCCCGCCCAGGCAGTCACCGCGCTGAAGATGTCCTCGGCGATCCCGGACCGCTCGAGGATGCAGGCCATGAAGACGAACAGAGGCACCGACACGAGCACGCTGTTGCCCAGCAGGGTGAAGACCCGGCTCACCACCAGCACCAGGCCCGGCGGCCCATAGAGGACGATGGAGAAGATGACGGCGATGGCGCCCGCTGCGAAAGCCAGCGGCAGGCCAAGCACCAGCAGGCTGACGAAGGATCCCGCCATGAGAACGGAGATCAGTTCGATGCTCATGCCGCTGTCTCGGGCCCGCTGGCAGCGGGAGCCAGGCCAAGATCGCGAAACAGGTTGGCGAACGCCTGCAGGATCAGCAGCACGCCGGCCAGCGGGATGCACATCTTGATCGGCCAGATCCTGGGATTCCAGGGCGATCCAGTCCCTTCGGCCTGAATCATGGAAGCCCATGCAAGGTCGCCACCGGCGATGATCAGCGCCAGGGCATAGATCAGCAAAAACGGCAGCGTGATTACCTCCAGGAGGCGGGCGGCACGCGGAGAAATCGAGCCCAAGACCAGGTCGATGCGGACATGGCGGCGGTGCAGCATCGCATAGCCGCCGGCGAGGAGGTATACCGCCGACGAGCCGTAGATCACGGTTTCGTTGACCCAGCTGGTGGCGACATTGAACACGCCGCGCGAGACCACCTCGTAAACGATCGCGGCTGACACGAACACGATCATCGGCCCGAGCAGCCAGCCGATCCATCCATTGAACCGGTCGACGTAGCGGCAGTAGGCGGCCAGCGCCGGGTGACGCTCGGGATCCTGCAGCGGCGACGCAGGCGGTTGCATCGGGCCGGTCGCGGCAGCCGAATTCACGCAAGCACGCCCAGCGACTTCAGCCAGGCGATCTGCGAGTCGTAGGCCTTCTTCGCCAGCGGCGTCTTCTTCGACCAGTCTTCCCAGGTTTTCTGCGCCAGCACGCGCATCTTCTCGATTTCCGGCGCAGCCATCGTACCGGCGGCACCGCCCTTGCCGCGGATGTCCGTCATCGCATGCGTGTCCTCGACCGCGATGCGCTGGACCTGGTCCCAGGTCCATTCGCGCACGCAGCTGGAGACGATCGCCTTCAGGTCCGCCGGCAAGGCGTCCCACTTCGGCTTGTTGACGGCGAACTCCTGCGCCGGCATCGAATGACCGATCCTGATCGACGTCTTGGCGATCTCGAAGAAGCCCATCCGGAAGTTCATGGACTCGGTGCCCCAGTCGGCTGCATCGACAACACCCTTGTCGAGCGCCGAATAGACTTCCCCGCCGGGCACGACGATGATCGACGCGCCCAGCTTGCTGATGATCTCGGCGAACATGCCCTGCGGCGTGCGCACCTTCAGGCCCTTGAAATCCTCGGTGGTCTTGAGCGGCCGCTTCGACACCAGGGCTTCCTGGCCCCACCAGCTCACGCCCACCGGATAAACGTTGAACTTCGCGTAGGCCTCGCGCAGCATCTCCAGGCCGCCGCGGTGGTAGTACCACGCCTCCGCCTGCCACGGATGCTGGTATGCGAAGTTGAGGTCGCCGATCACCGAGAAGCCGGCGTCCTTGCCGGCCCAGTAGACGGGCGCAGTCGATTGCGCGTCCAGCACGCCGGCCGACACCGCGTCCAGTGTCTCGAACACGCCGACCACCGCCCCGGCCGAGAACGGCTGGATCTCCAGGCGCCCGCCGGTCGCCGCACCGACCCGCTTGCAGAAGTCCTCGAATGCCTTGTAGGTCGTCTCCGAGGCGCTCCACATCGACTGGGCGCGCCAGCGCAACTTGCCCTGGGCTACCGCGATGGAAGGTGCCGCAATCGACGCTGCCGCCGCCGCGGATGCCATGAAATGACGTCGTGAAATCGTCCCAGCCATGTCTCCACTCCTCGCTTGACGGCCGCGGAACGGCCGAGGTTTGTCGTAATAGTGTTGATATATCACTAAGATAGTAATCAGGGTGCAGGCGTGTCGTCAATCGGCGCTTGCCGGCGGGCACGGCGCTGCCCGCTTGGACCTAGGAGCCTGTCGGGGTTGGGCAAGGGGGCGCGTTCGCACCGCGTCGGGCCCCAGGCAAGGCGCGTGTTCTGGTCGATATC
>JACCRJ010000463.1 GCA_013813615.1 Lautropia sp.
CCCTCGCGCCCGGGTGCTTGCTGCCTGGGCTGACGTGATCCCGCTGCGGTGCGCGTTGACTACAATCAGGGCAGCGCAGTAAGCGGGAGACGCGATGAATGACGAAATGGCGGCGTTGCGCCGATTCGTGCAGGAGATGACGCGGCTGGCGGGGTCGGCTTCCGGGGAGGCGGCGCTGATGGCGGGCGCGCGGCCGCTTCTGCAGCGGCTCATCGCCGACGACGGCTGGCTGCCGCAGGCTTGCACCCGCGCCCATCCTGAGTTCTATCAGCAGTTCCTGCTTCATTGCGACCCGCTCGAGCGGTTCAGCCTGGTCAGCTTCGTCTGGGGGCCCGGGCAGCGCACGCCGATCCACGATCACGGCGTGTGGGGACTGATCGGGATGCTGCGCGGCGCGGAAGTCGGCCAGCGCTATCGGGTCGGCGACGACGGCCGGCTGCAGCCGGAGGGGCGGGCGCAGCGGCTCGATCCGGGCGACATCGAGGCGGTCTCGCCAACGCTGGGTGACATCCATCAGGTGGCCAACGCGTCGCTGGAGACAGCGTCCATCAGTATCCACCTCTACGGCGCCAACATCGGCGCGGTCGCGCGCCATGTCTTCGATCCGGCGACCGGTGCGGCCAAGCCCTTCGTGTCCGGCTATTCGTCCGCGCGTGTGCCCAACCTGTGGGACCGCTCTGCGGAAATCCGCAACGCCCTGGCCGGCGCCGCTACAGGATCTGTTCCTTCTCCAGGAACTGCTTGACCAGGTAGAGCCGGGTCAGCGGCTCGTCGATCTCCATCAGCCGTTGCTTTGCCTTCGGCGGTATCGGCAGGAATTCGCACAGGCGGTTGCCGATCCAGCTGGCGGAGTCGTAAGAGTACGGCCTGGCGACCAGCCGCCGATCCGGACGCGGTTCTTCCTGCTCCAGCTGCGCGACCAGGCGCCTCACCAGGTCGCGACAGCAGTGCAGATCCGGCGGCACCGGCACTTCCGGATCGTCATCCAGGAGCGCCACGTTGGCCCTGATCAGCGCGCTCTTTTCGACGTAGCGCTCGACGATCCTGAAGCGCTGCACGCCGCAGACCCGCAGGTGGAGCAGTCCCAGCTGCTCCATGTCCCACTGCGTGATCGCCGCCAGGCAGCCGACCTGCTCATGCTCGGCCGGCAGACCGGTTTCATGTCCCTGGCTGATCTGGCAGACGCCGAACGGGCGGTCCTCCTTCATGCATTCGCGCACCATGTCCATGTAGCGCGTCTCGAATACGCGCAGCGGCAGCACGCCGCCCGGGAACAGGATGGTCGAGAGAGGAAAGATCGCAAGTCCGTTCACGGCGGGGTTGTCGGCTGCGGGCTCAAGGCGTCTAGTGCTCGGTGGCGGCCGCAGGCTGCAGGGCCAGCGCACGGTGGCGCACCAGCACACGCTCGGTGGCCGCAAATCGCCTGGAGAGCGCCTCCACCAGGTAGACCGACCGGTGCTGACCGCCGGTGCAGCCGAGCGCGACCGTCAGGTAGTGGCGGTTGTCCTGCACGTAGTGCGGCAGCCAGTCCTGCAGGAACCGGCTGATGTCGTCGAGCATCTTGCCGACCGGCTGGATCGAGGACAGGAAGTTCGCAACCGGCATGTCGAGTCCGGTCAGCGGCCGCAGTTCCGCGGTGTAGTAGGGGTTGGGCAGGCACCGGACATCGAAGACAAGGTCGGCGTCGAGCGGCACCCCGTGCTTGTAGGCGAAGGACTCGAAGAGCAGCGTCATGGCGGCGCGCTCCGCCTTGACCACATCGCGGACCCACTGCCGCAAGGTGTTCGGATGCAGGTCGCTGGTATCGATCGACAGGCCGAGGTCCTCGATCTCGGACATCAGTTCACGTTCACGCTCGATGGACTCCGACAGCGTCGGGCCGGTGTCGCCGGCCGAGGGCAGGGTGAGGGGATGCCTGCGGCGGGTTTCGGAATAGCGCTGCACCAGCACGTCGGTGCTGGCGTTCAGGAACAGCACCTTGACGTCGTGTCCCTTGTCGCTCAGCCGTGAGACGACGTCGTGCAGCCCGGCCAGCGATTTACCGACTCGCGCATCGACCGAAACTGCCACCTTGTTGTGCCCCTCCTGCTCCAGCGATACCACCACGTCCAGAAGATACTGCACCGGCAGGTTGTCAATGCAGAAGAAACCGGCGTCTTCCAGGACATTGATCGCCAGCGATTTGCCGGACCCGGAGATGCCGGTGACGATGATCAGCTGCATTGCATGCTCAATCGGGATTCATCGAGGCGCCGGCGTCGCTGATCGCCTGCTGCTGGCGCTTCACGAATTCACCCGTCGTGTCGATGCCGCGCAGCGACAGCACGGTGGCCCTGACGGCAGCTTCCGTCAACACCGCGAGGTTTCGCCCGGCGGCCACCGGAATCGCAAACTTGCGCACCGGCACCCCGAGGACCTCCTGGGTCAGCTCCTGCAGCGGCAGCCGCTCATACTGGTCTTCCATGGTGCTGCGGCGGACCAGGTGAACGATCAGCTTGAGCCGCATCTTGCGGCGCACCGCCGTCTCGCCGAACACCGTCTTGATGTCGATGAGGCCCAGTCCGCGCACTTCCAGCAGGCCCTGCAGGAGCGGCGGGCAGCGCCCTTCCAGCGAGTTGGGGCCGATGCGGTCGATCTCGACGACGTCGTCGGCCACCAGCCCGTGGCCTCGGCTGATCAGCTCCAGGGCAAGTTCGCTCTTGCCCAGTCCGGAGTCTCCGGAGATCAGCACGCCCATGCCCAGCACGTCCATCAGCACGCCGTGCACAGACGTGCTGTCGGCGGTGTTCTTGGAGAGAAAGTAGCGCAGCGACTCGATGACGCGGGCCCCCTCCATTCCGGTGCCGAGCAGCGGCTGGCCTTCTTCATCGCAGCGACGCAGGAGCGACTCGGGGCAGCGGGAGCCGTTGGAGACGATCAGGGCGGGCGGCCTCGCCGCAAAGATCTCATCTTCCAGGTGCGCCTGGCGCGGCAGGTCGAGCCGGTTGTAGTAGGCGATCTCGTCGGGGCCGAAGACGCTCAGACGGTGAGGGTGAATCAGGTTGAGGTAGCCGACCTGGTCGACGGTGTTCCGGTCCGGCTCGCCCACGGTCCGCGAGGCGCCTGACCGGCCGGCGACCCAGTGCAGGCCGGTGTGTCCCTGCTGGGAGTCCACGAACTCCTGGATGGTCATCGGCATTTGCGCTCCTTGGGGCAGCACGAAGGATAACCGCTGATGACAACATCCCTCGAGAGACCGCGAATGCCGAAGCGGCGGAGTCAAGCAGCCGGACGGTAGGGTTCCCAGTTGGAGAGCAGCCGGAAGATGCCCGCGGCATCCGTGACCGTCATCAGGGACTCGCGGATGTCGGAGTCCGACAGGATTTCCGCCAGTTCGGAGAGGATCTCCAGGTGTTCCTCGGTGGCGTGCTCCGGCACCAGCAGCACGACCAGCAGCTTGACGGGTTGCCCGTCGGGGGATTCGAAGGGCACCGGCTGGTCCGCACGCATCACCGCGATCAGCGGCGACTTGAGGCCCTTGATGCGGCCGTGCGGAATGGCGACGCCCTGGCCAAGCCCGGTGGAACCGAGCCGTTCCCGCGCAAAAAGCGAATCGAAGACCTTGTTGCGCTCCAGCCGGTGTTCGTTTTCGAACAGCAGGGCCGCGTGCTCCAGAAGTCGCTTCTTGCTCGTCGCCGGTACGTCGAGGACGATGTCGCGGTCCGACAGGAGCTTCGAAATACGGTTCATCCGATGCCAATCCTTCCGGCGTTTGCGGGCGGGATGCGCCTGCGCATATTGCGATGCAACGCCCGCGACGGACTGCGCTGCAAAACCAGAGTGGGGATTATATGCAGCCAGTCTGTCGCTGAACCAGCCATCCAGGCAAAAATTCCGCAGTGCAATAGAGCGTTTCTACCGTTCCGGCACGGCGGAGAGGCCGCACGCGGGCCGCACGCCCGGC
>JACCRJ010000464.1 GCA_013813615.1 Lautropia sp.
GCATTGAGGTGCGTGAGCATCTCCTCCCGCGGCAGGTCCAGGTCGATGAGCGTCTCGATGTAGCCGTTGACTACCGTCAGCGGCGTCCGGATCTCGTGCGACACGTTGGCGACGAAATCGCGCCGCATCGCGTCGAGCTTGTTCTGCTCGGTGATGTCCCGGGTGATCAGAAGGCGCCAGGAATCCGGCGTCGGAACGAGCCTGAGCGAAAAGGTCCGGCCCGGGCGCGCCGGCAGCGACAGCGTCAGCGGCGCACGATAGTCGCCGGATTCGAGGTAGCGGGTGAACTCCGGCTGGCGGATGAAGTGGTCGATGGGGCGCCGCAGGCCGACGATCCCATGAAGCTCTTCCGCAGCCCGGTTGAACCACTGCACCAGGTTGTAGCGGTCCATCACCACCAGCGCATCCGGCAGCAGGTCCACCGCCGCATGCAGGCGCTCCAGTTCGGTATTGGACTCCTCCCGATCGGCCGCTTCCTGGCGCACGAAACGCCCGAGTCGATCCAGGATGCTGCGCCAGCTGCCGATGCCGATCGGCAACTGGCGCTGCCGCGGCAGCACCGACCAGCGGTTGAGCCGGTGGAGGTGGTAGAGGTGAAAGACGCTGACGCCGGCGAGGCACACCGCCAGCCACACTACCGCCGCCACCGGCTTGCCGACCTGGACCAGCACACCGGCTACCAGCAGCGCGGCCAGGACGAAGACGATTCCGCGAACGAAGATCATGCGAGGGTTCAGCTGCGCTCCGCCGGCCTCGGGGGAAGCTTCGGCAGCAGCCGGTAGCCGCCGCCACGCACGGTTTCGATCAGGCGATCGTGGCCGGAGGGTTGCAGGGCGAGGCGCAGCCGCCGGATGTGCACGTCCACCGTCCGCTCCTCGATGAAGACGTGATCGCCCCACACGCCGTCGAGCACCTTGGCGCGCGACAGAACCCGGTCGGGATTGCGCATCAGGTAGTAAAGCAGCTTGAATTCGGTCGGGCCCAGCTTGAGCGGCTGGCCGTCGCCGCTCGCGCGAAACGTCTGAGGCTCCAGCCGCAGCCCGTCGACGTCGATCGGCTCGTCGCTGGTGTCGGGGGCGGCGCGCCGCAGCAGGGCCTTGATCCGCGCCAGCAATTCACGCGGCGAGAAGGGCTTGCAGATATAGTCGTCCACCCCGGCGTCGAAGCCGTTGAGGCGGTCGCCTTCCTCCGACCTCGCGGTCAGCATGATGATCGGCAGCCCGCGGGTGCGGTCCTCGCTGCGCAGGCGGCGGGCGAATTCGGTGCCGCTCTGGTCGGGCAGCATCCAGTCCAGCAGGATCAGGTCCGGCAGTTCCTCGTCGATCTGCCGGCGCGCGCTGCTGGCGTCGGCTGCCTGCAGCGGCTTGTAGCCGCCGTGACGCAGGTTCACCGCCAGCAGGTCGCGGATCGCTGGTTCGTCTTCGACAACTAGGATGCTGGCGGGCATGGAACGGAACCTTGCATCAGGATGACCTCGGCCGAACAGGCGCCGGCGGACCGGGGATGCAGCAAAAGTATGACACGCGCATTGCAGCAATATGACAGCAAACCGCAGAGGCCGACAGCTCCGTGATTTTCCTCCGGGCGGGAGAGAGCGCCTGTGTGAGAATCGCCGTCATGAACATCCATAAAATTCTCGTGACAGGCGGCGCGGGCTACATCGGCTCGCATACCGTCGTCGAACTGCTCAATGCCGGCTTCGAGCCGGTGATCCTCGATAACCTCAGCAACAGTTCCAGCAAAGTGATCGACAGGATCGTCGAGATGACCGGGCGGCCGGTGCCGCTGGTGCAGGGCGACATCGACGATGCGCCGCTGCTCAGGCAGCTGCTGGCCGAGCACCGCTTCGATGCGACCATCCATTTCGCCGGCCTCAAGGCGGTCGGCGAATCGGTGGCCGATCCGCTGGGCTACTACCAGAACAACGTCAACGGTACGGTGACGCTGCTGCGCTGCCTGGCGGATGCCGGCGTCAAGCGCTTCGTCTTCAGTTCCTCCGCAACCGTCTACGGCGACCCCAAGACAGTGCCGATACGTGAGGATGCGCCGACGGCGCCGACCAATCCGTACGGGCACACCAAGTGGCTGATCGAGTACATCCTCGCAGACCTGGCCGCCTCCGACCCTGAATGGGCGATCGGTGTGCTGCGCTACTTCAACCCGGTCGGCGCGCACCGGTCGGGACGGATCGGCGAGAACCCGAGCGGCGTGCCCAACAACCTGATGCCCTTTGTCACGCAGGTCGCCGTCGGCAAGCGCGAGCGGCTGTCGGTCTTCGGCGGCGATTACCCGACGCCGGACGGCACCGGCGTGCGCGACTACATCCATGTGGTGGATCTTGCCCTCGGGCACCTGGCGGCGCTCAGGCGGGTGGACAGTGCGGCGGGCGCCTGGACGGTCAACCTCGGCACCGGCCAGGGCTATTCGGTGCTGGACATCGTGAAGGCCTTCGAACGTGCCAGCGGCCGAACCATCCCCTACCAGATCGTCGCCAGACGGCCAGGCGATGTCGCCCAGTGCTATGCGGACCCCGCCCACGCCGAGCGGGAACTGGGCTGGAAGGCCACCCGCGGCCTCGAGGAAATGTGCGCCGACAGCTGGCGCTGGCAGAGCCTCAATCCGGACGGCTACTGAATCGCAGGCCACCGGGGCGCAGCCGCCGTTCGAGGCGGGCGACCGGGCCGCGCAGCCCGCCCCCCGGCTTGCAGGAGACGACATGCATCAACCGGACACGGCGCCGCGCCACTCGGTTTTCTACCGCTACCGCGTCTATCCGTTCGTGCCGCCGCCGGCGCCGCAGCCGCGGGTGCCGGTGGTGATCGTCGGCGCCGGACCGATCGGCCTTGCC
>JACCRJ010000477.1 GCA_013813615.1 Lautropia sp.
GATCACAACAGGGCGATCCAGGAGATGGAGAATGTTAAAGACAAAATGTGCCGTGCTTGTAGGTGCTCTCGTTGCCACCAGTGCGGTACTCGCTGACAACGGGAGGGGGTGCCAAGGGTTGCCCAACCATTCCCAGCTGGAAGCGGCCTTGACCGGTGCACTTGGTGGCAATGGTGGCTTTGAGTTCCCAATGTGGGGCACTATCGTCAATCGAAGTGGTGAGGTGTGTGCGGTGGCGAAGACCGGAGATGCTTGGCCGGGTAGTCGAGTGATCTCCGCGCAGAAGGCGAATACGGCCAACGCCTTCAGCAGTAGTAGCGTCTCCCTCTCTACCGCCAATCTGTATAGCGCAGTGCAGCCCGGCGGCTCCTTGTTCGGTCTGCAGGAGAGCAACCCCGTGAATCCCTTTGTTGCCTATCGCGGCAGGGCAAATCAATTTGGGACACCGAATGATCCAATGAACGGCTTGCGGATCGGCGGCGTCAATGTGTTCGGTGGTGGTCTTGCTCTGTACGCACCAGATGGCAAGACAGTGGTGGGTGGTGTAGGCGTGAGCGGTGACACATCCTGCGCGGACCACAACATTGCCTGGAAGGTACGGGCAGCTTTGGGATTCGTGAAGATCGTGGGTGGTGTTGCCCCTGATGGAACGGACAACATCATCTACGACATCGCGAACGGTGAGAGCGTCGGCGGCTTCGGCCACCCAAAGTGCAACGCCGCTTCCGTTGCACCTGCTGCTAACGTGACAAAGTGAGGTAGCAATGAGAGCCGTTGCTTTGGCAGCGCTGCTGCTTTTGGGAGGTTGTGGTGGCACGGGTAGCAATGATCCGCCAGCTACCGTAGCGGCATCAGCGGTCGAAAAGAAGACGACACCCTCTACGCAAGTTGAGACGCTAGTGCTAGACAACCTGCTCTTGGCCTTCGACAAGATCCCATCAATTAGCAGCAGAGACGGTCTTGATGCCAACGAGATCAAGTCGGTGCAATCAGCCTTTGACAAGATAGGCGACGAGGCCAGCAAGTTGTAGGGGAAGTGGAAAGAACTTGGGCTATCAAGCGGCAAGTTGGGTCGGGACCCGTGCCCAGTTTCGGGCACGGCAGCGCTCGGCGCAACGCGCCAGCGCGTGATGCGCCGATCTTCCCGGGCGCGTACACGACACACCCAGCCCTGACGAGTGGCACTTGCCGAGCGCCACTTCGTCAAGTTGGTTGACATAATATAGATTATGCGAAGTAAGATTGAGGTCGATGACCGAAGCACGTTCGCCGCCCTTCAGGAACGGCAAGGAGGTCGAGCGGCGCTCAGCTCGGCCGGGAACGGCCGCCGGCCTTGCGGGCGCATTCTGCGCAGCGCCCGTAGAACGTCAGCTCGTGGCGCTCCACGACGAAGCCCTTCGGCGTCATGTGCTTCAGGTCGCCGGGGCAATCGAGGACGTCGAAGACCCGCTGGCACGCAGTGCACTGGAAATGATGGTGATGGGTTGCGGCTGCCTGGTTCGACTCGTAGCGCGGGTTGTCGCCCGGCAGCGGAACCATGTGGATCGAGCCGTCCAGCAGCAGCGACCTGATGTTGCGGTAGACGGTGGCGATGCTTAGCGCGGGAACCTGCTCGCGTGCACCTTCGAGCACCTCCAGGGGGGTCAGTGGCCGGCGTGCAGCGTCGATGACGTTGCGGATCGCCGTCTTCTGCCTTGTCGCGCGCTCTTTCGTTGCTGGTTCCATAAGCGAATGTGCAAGATTACCAGAGGCGCAAGACTCGATCCTTTGCCGAAAGCTTGCCGCAGGCCGGCTCTACCGATACATTAACGTATACATAATTCGGCGTTCAGCCGGAACCACGATTGCTGCGAATGCCGTCCAGCGTGGGGGGACCAGAAACGGTGAAGACGGTTGCCATCGAGTCGTTGACTTCGCTGGGCCACGACCTGGAGCGGCCGGAATGCGTCCTCTGCACCGCGCGCGGCGATGTCTATGTCGCGGACTGGCGCGGCGGCGTCACCCGCATCGAACCGAATGGGTGCCAGACGCTGTTTGCCGGCCCTGCCCCCGGCAACCGACCGTTGAAGCCCAACGGCATCGCCTTGCGTGCCGACGGCTCGTTCCTCGTCGCAGACCTGAACCTGGACACCGGCGGCATCTTCGAGCTTCGCCGCGACGGCCAGGTGCGTCCCCTGCTGGAGCAGGTCGAGGGCACCCCCCTGCCCCCGACCAATTTCGTGCTCGAGGATTCGTCCGGCCGTACCTGGGTCACCGTCAGCACCAGGCGGGTGCCCCGCATCCTCGGTTGCCGGGCGGACTGCGACGACGGCTTCATCGTGCTGATCGACCGCCGCGGCGCGCGGATCGTTGCCGACGGTCTGGGCTACACCAATGAAGTCGCCATCGATCGCTCCGGGCGCTGGCTCTATGTCAACGAGACCTTCGCACGCCGCCTGTCCCGTTTTTCCCTGCACGAGAGCAGCGATCTCGGAGCGCGCGAGACGGTCACCGAATTCGGCCACGGCACGTTCCCCGACGGCGTCGCGCTCGATACCGCAGGCTGCGCCTGGATCACCAGCATCGTGTCGAACCGCGTGATCAGGGTCTCGCCTGATGGCGCACAGCAGGTCGTGCTGGAGGATTGCGACGACGATCATCTATCGTGGGTGGAAGCGGCCTTCGCCGCCAATGCCCTGGAGCGCCAGCACCTGGACCGGGTTCGCAGCCGCCGACTGAAAAACATCTCCAGCCTCGCCTTCTGCGGTCCCGACCTGAAGACGGCGGTGCTGGGTTGCCTGCAAGGACAGACGCTCGAAGTCTTTGCGGTTCCGGTCGCCGGGCTGCCGCCGGTCCACTGGAACTACTGAATGACCGGCAACGGCTTCGTCGAGCAGGCCTACCGGCTCATTCGCCAGCGGATCCTCGACAATGTCTATCCGGCCGGTTACCGCGCGCTTGAGCGCGAGTTTGCCGAGGAGCTTGGACTGTCGAGAACGCCGGTGCGCGAGGCCCTGCTGCGGCTGGAGGCAGAAGGCCTGCTGGAGCTCATACCGCGCCACGGCGCCCGGGTGCTGCCGGTCTCGGCTGCGGACATGCGCGAGATCTACGAGGTGCTCACGGCGCTCGAATCCATGGCGGCTGAGATCGTCACACGCCGCAAGCCGAATGCCGCAGAGTTGCGGCCCCTGAGCAGCGCGTCGAAGGACATGGCCGACGCCTTGAGGAAGGACGACCTGGATGCCTGGGCACGGGCGGACGAGCATTTCCACCGCCAGCTGCTGGAGCTTGCCGGCAACGCCGTGCTGATCCAGACCGTGCAGCAGTTGTGGGACCGTGCGCACCGGGCGCGCATGGTGACGCTGCGCCTGCGGCCCCGCCCGATCCATTCGACCAAGGAGCACAACGCGATCGTCGAGTCGATCCGGGCCGGCGACCCGGAGGCCACCGTGCGGCGCTACCGCGCGCACCGCCAGCGGGCCAGCATCGAACTGCTGGCGATACTCGAGAAGACTCGACTCGGGTCCGTCTGACTCGGTTCCGTCTGAGCCGCCCATGTGTTACCGATCCAATGCCCGCCGAAGACGACCGTATGCAACGAGGCGTTTCGCGGGCTCGGCATCCGGGTCACCGCACCACCACGAGAGGCTTGCATGAAGAGCGATTTCAACATCGTTGTACTGCCCGGAGACGGTATCGGCGTCGAGGTGATCGACGCGACGCTGGCGTTGCTCGAGCCGGTCCAGAAGCGCTTCGGCTTTGGCCTCAGCTACGACCGGCGCCCCGGCGGCGCTCATCACTACCGGGATACCGGCAACGCTTTTCCCGACAGTTCCATGAAAGCCTGCGAGGCTGCCGACGCGATCCTCTTCGGCGCCATGGGATGGCCGGCAATCCGCTATCCCGACGGCACCGAGATCGCCCCGCAGCTCGACATGCGCGTGCACCTCGACCTGTACGCGGGCGTGCGCCCGATCCGTGCGATTCCGGGACTGCCGCTGCCGCTGGCGTCGCCCCGGGCGGCGGACATCGACCTGGTGATCGTGCGCGAATCGACCGAAGGCTGGTTTCATGCAAGGAACCGCGGGCGTCGGGGAACCAGCGCGGCCGGCGACGAGGCGGTCTATGACACCTGCGAGATCTCGCGCAAGGCCTGCGAGCGGCTGTTCGACTTCTCCTTCCGGCTTGCCGCTGCCCGCAAGCGGCGCAACCCCGCCAGAGGCAAGGTCACCTGTATCGACAAGTCCAACGTCTTCCTCGGCATGGCGTTCATGAACCAGATCTTCCACGAGCGGGCGAAGGCGCATCCGGGGATCGAGGCTGACCACTGCTACATCGACGCCTACTGCCTCAACCTGATCCGCAAGCCCTGGGACTTCGACGTCTGCCCCATGGAGAACCAGTTCGGCGACATCACGTCCGACCTCGGCGCCGGCCTCGTCTGCGGCATGGGCTACGCGCCTTCGGCGGATATCGGCGACGAGCACGCCGTGTTCCAGCCGTCGCACGGCAGCGCGCCGGACATCGCCGGCAAAGGAATCGCCAACCCGACGGCGACGTTTCTGAGCGCCGCGATGATGCTGGAGTGGCTGGGCGAGCGCCACGACTGCGACCCCCTGCTCCAGGCAGCGCAAGCCATCCAGGATGCGGTGGACCAGGCGTTTGCCGAAGGGCGGGCCAGGCCTGCCGACATCGGCGGCAGCGACGGCACCGGCGCGGTGACGCGGGCGGTCGCCGAGGCGCTCGGCGCCAGGGCGC
>JACCRJ010000494.1 GCA_013813615.1 Lautropia sp.
CAGCCGCCGCAGCAGAGCCAGGTGCAGTCGGGGCTCAACCCGTACCAGCCCGGCGCGGCCCAGATGCCCGGCATGACGCAGGACGCCCCCCCCACCGGCGGCCCGGCGCCGATCCAGGGCGGACTGCCCCCGCCGCCGAACCAGTCTTCCACCGCCGTCACCGGTCAGCAGCAGGTACCGGGACAGTGGCAGGTGCCGGGACAGCAGCCGTACAACGGCGGCCAGCAGCCCGGCCAGTAGCCAGCCCTCCACAGGAAGCCGTCCGTAGCGACCGCGAGAGCGGCCTTCGCACGTCACGACAAGAATCCGACTCCGATGATCACACTGAGAAACCTGAGCCTTCGCCGTGGGCCCAAGGTCGTCCTCCAGGGCGCGACTGCAACTGTCACCCCTGGCGAGAAGGTCGGGCTCGTCGGCCGCAACGGCGCGGGCAAAAGCTCGCTGTTTGCGCTGCTGACGAACGAGCTTCATGCCGATGCCGGCGACTTCGACATGCCGCCCGCCTGGCTGCTTCCCGGCGGCATCTCGCAGGTTTCGCAGTCGATGCCGGAGACGGACGAAAGCGCCACCGACTTCGTGATGGCCGGCGACACCCGGCTTCTCGGCGCACTGCAGGCCATTGCCGCAGCCGAGCAAGGCCACGACGGAATGGCGATCGCACATGCCCACCAGGCCATGGATGAAGCGGGCGGCTTCACGGCGCAATCCCGGGCCCAAGCGCTGATCCTCGGCCTTGGCTTCAAGCCGGAGGAACTGGAGTTGCCGGTCAACAGCTTCTCCGGCGGCTGGAGAATGCGCCTTCAACTGGCGCGGGCGCTGATGTGCCCGGCACAGTTGATGCTGCTCGATGAGCCGACCAACCACCTCGACCTGGATGCGCTGGTCTGGCTGGAGGGATTCCTGACGCGCTTCGAGGGGACCATGCTGGTGATCTCCCACGACCGCGAGTTCCTCGACGCGGTCACCCGGGTCACCCTGCACCTGGAGGACGCCACGCTTACGCGGTACGCCGGCAACTACAGCAAGTTCGAGGAGATGAAGGCCGAGCGCGAACGCCTGCAGCAGGCGTCGCACAGCCGGCAGCAGGAGCGGATCGCGCACCTGACGCGCTTCGTGGAGCGGTTCAAGGCGAAAGCGAGCAAGGCCCGTCAGGCGCAGAGCCGCATCAAGGCGCTGGAGCGCATGGAGCGGATACCGCCGGTGCTGTCGGCCGCGAGCTTCGACTTCGAGTTCAAGGAGCCGGCGAACGTACCCAACCCGATGCTTGCCGTCAGCGGCCTGGCCTGCGGCTACAGCATCGAGGGACAGCAGAAGGCGATCCTCACCAACCTGGACCGCTCGATCATGGCCGGGCAGCGCATCGGACTGCTGGGGGCCAACGGGCAGGGCAAATCGACGCTGGTGAAAACCATCGCTCAGGCCCTGCCGCCGCTGGCCGGCGAGTACATCCAGGGCAAGGGCCTGTCGATCGGCTATTTTGCCCAGCAGGAACTCGATGTGCTGCGCGAAAGCGATACGCCGATGCAGCATCTCCAGAGGCTGGCGCGTGAAACGGGGCCGGCCGGGCGCGAGCAGGAACTGCGGAACTTCCTCGGCAGCTTTCGCTTCACCAACGAGATGGCGGCGCAGGCGGTGGGCACCATGAGCGGCGACGAAAAGGCGCGCCTGGTGCTCGCGATGCTGGTGTGGCAGCGCCCCAACCTGCTGTTGCTGGACGAGCCGACCAACCACCTCGACCTGGTCACGCGCGAAGCGCTGGCGATGGCCTTGAACGGGTTCGAAGGCGCGCTGCTGCTCGTATCCCACGACCGTGCATTGCTGCGGTCGGTCTGCGACGAGTTCTGGCTGGTGACCGACGGCCGGTTGGCGCCGTTCGACGGCGACCTGGACGACTACCAGCGCTGGCTGCTGGAGCGTGCGAAAGTCGAACAGAAAGCGGCCCAGAAAGCGCAGCGCGAGTCGGTCCAGTCGGCGCGCAAGGCTTCCAACAGGCGTCAGCAGGACGTGGCGAGCGCGCTGGCGCGTCAGTCCTGATTCTATAATCCAGCTCCTCCCAGTCCTCTGCGCCGGCGACCCGTCGCCGGCCGCCGCCCGACCGATGAAGCAATACCTGGAACTGATGCGCCACGTTCACCAGCATGGCGTGGCGAAGGCGGACAGGACCGGAACCGGCACCCGCTCGGCGTTCGGCTGGCAGATGCGGTTCGACCTGGCCGACGGCTTTCCGCTGGTCACGACCAAGAAGCTGCACCTGAAGTCGATCATCCACGAGTTGCTGTGGTTCCTGCAGGGCGCCACCAACGTCGCCTACCTTCGGGAGAACGGCGTCAGCATCTGGGACGAGTGGGCGGATGAGCGCGGCGAACTCGGGCCTGTCTACGGCGCGCAGTGGCGCTCATGGCCGTCGCGCGACGGCGGCACCATCGATCAGATCAGCCAGGTTCTGCAGGACATCCGGCACAACCCCGATTCACGACGACTGATCGTATCTGCCTGGAACGTCGCCGATCTCGACCGGATGGCCCTCGCCCCCTGCCACGCTTTCTTCCAGTTCTACGTGGCGCAGGGTCGCCTGTCCTGCCAGTTGTACCAGCGCAGCGCGGACATCTTCCTTGGCGTGCCGTTCAACATCGCCTCCTATGCGCTGCTCACCCACATGGTCGCGCAGCAAACCGACCTGTCGCCCGGCGATTTCATCTGGACGGGTGGCGACTGCCATCTCTACAACAATCATGCAGATCAGGTGCGCGAACAGCTGAGCCGCACGCCGCTGCCGTTACCGCGGCTTGTCATCGGGCGAAAACCGTCCTCCCTCTTCGACTACCGGTTTGACGACTTCGCGGTGGAAGGGTATCAGCCCCTTCCGGCAATCAAGGCGCCGGTTGCGGTCTGATCCATCCATGCGAAAGCCGGCGCCGGAGTTGCCGCGTTCATGCCGGTCCTGACGCTTCTTGTCGCGCGTGCCTTGAACGGCGCCATCGGGCATGCCAACCGCCTGCCGTGGCACCTGCCGGAGGACCTCGCTCATTTCCGGCGAACCACCATGGGCAAGACCATCGTCATGGGCCGCCGCACCTGGGAATCCATCGGGCGGATACTGCCGGGCCGGCAGATGGTGGTGGTGACGCAGGAAATCACGCCGCTGCCGGCGGGCGTCAGGCGGGCAGCCAGCCTGGCGCAGGCCATTGCCGACAATGCGAACGAAGACGAGTTGTTCATCGTCGGCGGCGCCCGCGTCTACGCCAGCGCGCTGCCGATCGCCCACCGGATCGTCATGACGGAAGTGGAACTCACGCCGCCAGCGGACGTGTTCTTTCCGAAACCGGACCCTACCGACTGGCAGGAACTCTCGCGCGTGCCGTCCACCAGCGTCAACGGAACCCGTTTCTCGATCATTACCTACGAAAGACGGCAGCCGCCAGCCTGCGCAGACAAAACTTGACACGGCAGGCCTCCGGCGCCTGCGGCTGACTATCGCGTCAACCCCCATGGTAAATTGCACCAGGATCGTCCCGCAGGGTGAACGATCCCCGTGCAGGCGAGAGGAAGACAGATGACGAGACCCATTGCCGCCTGGCTTGCCGGCAGCGCGTGGCCGGTGGTGTTCACCTGGGTACTGGCTGCCTGCAGCCTGCTGGCGCCTTCACTGTCCGCGGGCATTACGCTGAGATGGGCCGCCCAGAGCGACATCCTGACGCTGGATCCGCACGCCCAGAGCCACACCGCCACCAGCGCGATCCTGCAGCACGCTTACGAAGGGCTGGTGCGCTATGACAGCAATTTCCAGATAGAGCCCGCTCTGGCCGCCTCCTGGACGAGGACCTCGCCCACCGAATGGCGCTTCAACCTGCGCAAAGGTGTCAAGTTTCACGACGGCGCCCCGCTGACGACCGAAGACGTGGTGTTCTCCTTCGAACGGCTCAAGGAAGCGAACAGTTCGATGACGAGCCACGTCAACAACATCAAGGAAGTCCGCAGGGTCGACGACTTCACCGTCGACCTGATCCTGGAGAAGCCGCTGCCGATCCTGCTCAGGAACATCGTCGACTTCCGCATCATGAGCAAGGCCTGGGCCGTCAGGAACAAGTCGGAGAAAGCGCAGGACCTGAAAAACAAGGAAGAAACCTTCGCGTCCCGCAACGCCAACGGAACCGGCTCCTACATCATCAGGTCATGGGCGCCGGAGCAGCGGGTGGTGATGGAACGCAACCCGGCCTGGTGGGACACGGCCCCGGGCAATGTCGACGAGGTGATGTACACGCCGATCAGGCAGGACGCGACCCGCATGGCCGCCCTGCTGTCCGGCGAGGTCGACCTGGTCACCGACCCGCCCACCGAGGACGTCGCGAGGCTGCGGCAGAACAACGCGCTCCGGATCCTCGACGGTCCGGAGATACGGACGATATTCATCGGTCTGGACCAGCACTCCGAGGAACTCAAGTACGGCTCGGTGCGCGGGCGAAATCCCTTCAAGGACATCAGAGTGCGCCGAGCGCTTCATCTGGCAACCGATGCGGAGGCGATCCGCCGCAACACCATGCATGGACTTTCCATTCCGGCGGCCATACTGGTGGCGCCCGGCGTCAACGGCTGGAGCCGGGAACTCGACCGTCGCGAGCCGGTGAACCTGAAAGAGGCGAAGAGCCTGCTCACGGAAGCGGGCTACGGCGAGGGCTTCGAATTCACGCTCGACTGCTCCAACAACCGCTACGTCAACGATGAGGAAATCTGCGAGGCACTCGTCGGCATGTGGGCCCGGATCGGCGTCAAGGCCAGGCTCAATGCCATGCCCTTCGCCAATTTCATTCCCAAACTGGAGAAGTTCGACTCCAGCGCATACCTGCTCGGCTGGGGCGCCACCACGTACGACGCCCTGAACAGCCTGCAGTCGCTGGTGCGCACCCGCGCCAACAGCGCGGACGGCAGCTACAACATGGGCCGGATCAGCGATCCCCGGATCGACGCGCTGATCGACGGCGCCAAGTCGGAAACAGAGCCCGCCAAGCGGGAAGCCATGGTGAAGGAAGCGCTGCAGCTGACGGCGCAGAACTACTACTACCTGCCGATCCATCACCAGGTGAGGCCGTGGGCGATGAAGAAGAGCGTGAGGACGATCCACAAGTCGGACGATCGTCCGGAGACGCGGTTTGCGGTCGTCAGCGCCGAGGCGAAATGATGACGCCCGCATGAGGTTCCTGGTCTGGCAGCTCGTTGCCCTGGCAGTCGCCGTCGGCCTCTTCGGGTATAGCCACAGGCATGGTTGGCGGAACCGGGGCAGCTACTTCGGCTCGTTCGACTGGTGGAAGCGGAGCCGCCATGCCAAGGGCGGCTGGTGGTGGTGACCGGCTCAGGACACCGCGGTGCGAATCAGAGGAACTCGACAGTTCTCTCTGCGGAGAGGCCGAATACGCCGTTGCGCCCGCTACGCTTCACCTGGTAGAGCGCCCGGTCTGACCGGGAAACCAGAGATTCCCGAGTGTCACCCAAGCTCGCGATCGTAAAGCCGATGCTTGCAGAGACCCGGATCTGATGCGCTTCGATGAAGAAGGGCTGCCGCAGGCTCTCCAGAATGTGCGCGACCACTGTGTACACGTCATCGGCCGCCGCCAGATCCGGCAGGATGATGCCAAACTCGTCGCCTCCAAGGCGCGCAACGGTATCCGAGTGCCGCAGCGCGGCCCCGATGCGGCTCGCGACCAGTTTCAGCAGTTCATCCCCCACGTCGTGCCCGAAGTTGTCGTTGACTTGCTTGAAGTGATCGATATCGAGATAGGCGACGGCAAGCGGCGCGGAAGCCGCTGTCCGCAAGAGCAGCGCCTGCTCCAGCCGTTCGTCGAATGAGGTGCGATTGCACAGACCGGTCAAGGGGTCCCGGCGGGCTGCGAGCAGTAGCGTCTTCTCGCGGAGGACTGTTTCCGTCGCATCTCGAGCTGAAATGCAGAAGCCCTCGAGGTTTCGATCCCCGTCGAATTGCGCCACGAACGTCACTTCCACAAACCGGGTCGTCACTTCGCGCAGCATCTCACGCAATACTTGCTGTGGCACGTGCGTAGCCTGCGCTAGCGCCATCGCCTGCCGGTAGTCCTGGAACATCGCTGCGCCGACCAGCTCTTCCATCGGCCGCCCCACGATGTCGTCGATCGGTCTGCCGAACCACTCGACGTGGGCGCGGTTGGCGAAGCGGAAGACGAATTGCGGATCGACAAAGGCGATAAGGAAGGATGCATTGTCGGAAACAATCTGCAGTCGCCTGTTGGCCAATCTGATTTCGGCCTCGGCGACCGTGCGAGACGCCACTTCCGCATCGGCTCGCCGTCTCGCATCGACCAGCTCGGCAGTCAGCGGTCTCAACTGCAGTCGCATGACGGCTGCCCCGGCCAAGGCCAGAAAGATGAGGAGGGGAAGTCCGACTTGCACCTGTTGCCGCACGGGTGCAAGCAGTTCAGCCACATCCATCTTCACGATCAGCGCCAACCCGTACCCTTCGAGCGGCTGGAAGGATGAATAAGTGGCATGGCCACGGTAGTCGGTTACCTGTTCGGTGCCTCGCCCACCCAGGAGGGCGCGATCGCTTGGCAGGGTGGCGGGAGAGGCAACGGTGCTCACGCTCCCTTCGCGCTTGAACCGGGACGGCAAGCAGACCTTCCGATGGCCGTTCAGGCCGCACAATCCCACCTCTCCGGTTTCACCCAGGCGGTTGGTCAACGTCAAGGCTTCCACCGCATCCGGAAGCTCCAGATCGGCTATCAGCGCACCGGCAGCTCCGTCTTCGCCGACGATCTCGCTGCGCACCCGCAGGAAGAAGCCGTTGTCCCAGTACAGGACATTCCTGCTTTGCGCCAGCGGCACATTCAACGTCGGAAGCTCGGGCAGGTGAGCAGCCGACGCGATTCGATCTCCCTGCAGGGACTGCAGCTCCACCGCCCGCAACCCACCGACGCCCACAAGATTGCCCGCAGTCAACTGCAGCGTAAGCAAGGCCTGGGTACGTTCGGCCGCGCCTGTCTCCCCAGCCTGGTACACACGCATGGCCTGGGCCGTGTGGTTGCGGGCGCTCAGCGCGTTCACCATCTGGATCTGCGTCCGCATAGGCAGGATCAGCTGCTGGGCGCGCCGCTCGCGTTCCGACTCGAGAATTTCAGACCAGTCCCGAATCACCAGCTGGTTCAGGTAGACGTAGCTCGTCACACCCGTGCAGAGGACGGCAACCAGAATCAGGATGGCGCTGACCCGTCCGATGCCCCTGTCAGCGTGGGAACGTCCAAGTGCACGCCCGACAAGCTGCCGTGCGCGTTCGTGCAGGCGCCTTCCTGGCCGCTCGGTCGCCATTCTCATGGCAGTCAAAGTACCGCGGGATGGGAACAGGTTCAGCCGCCAGCCGGCAAACGGGGCCCCTCAGCCACCAGCCGGCAATCGGTGTTGGCACGCAGGCGTCAGTGAGGCCGGGATCTTCGCGCCGGTTGGATCCCCATCTACGGGTTTCGTCGAAGTCACTGACCTCGATGCGGGGTCTGCTGAATCGCTGCAGTGTCGACAACCAGCGTGCGATGCTGTCCGTGAAGAACCAGGTGACGGAGCAGCTGGCGATTGGCGCTTTCGAGCCTTTCCAGTGCGGCCTGGTACGAGTCGACACAAGGCTTGCCAAAGAGCCCGAGAGCCTGCTCATCGACCAGGTTCATAAAGGTGCGCTCGACATCGAGCAGCGTTTCGCCCACTACCTGACTGATCTCCCGCCATTCTTCTTCGACATCAACTAGCACGCCGCTGCCTCCCCGGGGGCTTGGCTTCTCATCCACGGAAAGTCGTGGATCCTACGCCCTGGCCACCTTGGAGCGCATTCTGCACCCGCCGGTACCGGGAAGAATGTGAAAGATGACTGCACGTCACGCCTTTTACGTTCATTCACGGACGGCGGGCGACGACGTAGGCAAACCGCGGGGAACGGGCAACCGAATAGTGAACACCGTTCCGGTATCGGCGGCGGATTCGACGCTTATCGTTCCGTCGTGTCCCACAACAATCTCGCGAACGATGAAAAGTCCCAGGCCAAGACTGGTCTTGGAGCGCCCTTCTGGTCGGGACGTGCCGTCCGGCTCGCTCAGATCCGGCCTGCCGAGCAGCGCGTTGGACACGCTGATGCCAGATACCGCCCGCGCAAATCCTGTCCCAGAATTGCCATGGACTTGTCGCGGGCGGAAGCGACGTTGGGCTCTCCGGCTACTCTTCAAACACGCAAGCTGAGCACGGTCGCTGCGGCTGCCTCAGAATGCTGGGCCGTCGCAGGAGTGCGGGACGTGGAATGGCATAGCGAGGCGCCGCTGACTTAAAGCTTTGCCTCAGCATAGAGCGACAGCTCGATCATGCGCTCAAGCAGCTGATCTGCTGGCAGACCCGTGAAGTTCTTGAGCACCAGCTCCTTGACGTACAGCCGCACCAGGTAGCGCAGCTGCAAGGCGCGAGTGCGCGTGGCGAACACGAAGTCGCGGTGACCACTGTTGACCACAATGATATTGCGCCCGGCGTCGAAGCGGCAACGCCATAACTCGCCGGCAGCCCGCTCGAACGTGTAGCCCGGCAGCCCGCGTGCGTTGACCACGGCGGGACCGGAAGAGCCAAGAGCGGCATCGAGGCTGTCGGTGATCGTCGTCAGGGCGTCGGCGCTGCAGGTCACCTCCCGCTGGGCGACCGTTACGCGCAGTCGTGCTAGGCCAGGAGTTGCCGATGCCCGGTACTCGCACTCCTGATTTGTAATGCCTTGGAGAGATCCTTCGCCCTCGAGGATCTCCCAGTGGAATTGGAGATCGTCCTGGACACGGCGCCGCGAACGATCGCGCGGCAACGCCCTGAATGTGCGAAGTTCGTTGAGGGGCACCGTACTCGAAGCGGGAGAGATGACGACGCTGAACAGCGGCCCGGCGAAATCGAAGAACTGGCGCTGCGGCGGGTCATGCTGCAGCGGCTCGGCCGCGCCGGGCAACTCCCTAGCGGACTCCGTGCCGGCCACCGAGCCACTTTGTTCCTTGCCGATGCCACCCTCGCGGCGCGAGCGACCCTGGACGTCGAACCAGTCGTATTCCTCGCGCGGCAGCGCAAGCAGTGCTTCGTGGAAGGCGCGTTGAATAGCGCGCATCGATTGCTGGCTCGCCTGCTCTTCCTCGGCCCGCTGCTGCGCCTCGATCAGGCCCTTGAGGCGAGTCTCCACCGGCTCCAGCGCGGTGATCAGGGCCGCATAGCGCTCGTCCTGAATGATCCCGCTTCGGGTACCCGGCGTAAGGTTCAGGAACGGCACATCGATCAGACCCTGCAGGTAATGCGATTGCCAGGGCGCATGATCAAGACCCGCCAGGCTGGCCAGATCCTCGATGACGCGGGTGCCGGAACGGCTCAGGGCGACCCGAGAGCTGTCAGCCGGCTCTGCCAGGTACAACTCCGCGTAGGCATCGCCGTGCGGCGTACGGATCGGCGGTAGCTGATGCAGCAGTCGGCCCTCAAACTGGCGCGGCTCGACTTCGTATTGCTTGCGGGCGAGCTTGTCGATGACCGTCACGCGAACATGCGAGTCCCGGATCCGGTCACGCAGTTCCGAGGCCAGGTACCACTGAATCTTCTCGCCGCTCAACGTGCGGATACCCTCGAGCAGAGGACTGATCCTGAGCTCCGTGCCCTTCTCGGCGAACATGATGCGTCGCGGAGCGACGGCGTAACGGGGGTCTCCCTTGCTCATGGTCATCTGGTAAGCGCGCTGGTCTGCGCCGGTAGAGGTCATAGTCAAGCTGTCGCCGACGGTCCAGAAGCTCAGCAGGCCGATGCCAAATTCCCCCTGCAGCCCCGTGCCGTTGCCGTCGGCCTTCATGCGCCGTTTGATCGAGTCGCAGATGTGCGTGGCGACGTACTTGAAGTCAGGTAACCCGTCCTCATCCCGTGGAACGCCATCGCCGTCATCCTTGATCGCGAGGTAGTGCGCGCCGTGCTCGCGACCGCGCGTGATGGTGATGGTCGCCGCGTGCGCATCGATGCTGTTCTCGACGAATTCGGCAATTGCCTTGAGTGGATTGCTCTGCGACAGCGCGATGATCCGGATCGCGTTCCAGTCGTCTCCGATCCGGAGTTTGCCGCGGTCGCCATTCTTGGAGTTCATAGGCATCGATGGTAGGCGGGCGCTGTGTGTCCGCTATCCAGCCGCACATTTCTGGCGATCTGCAGCGAGTTCGGCCTGCTGAAGATCGTGCAAGTGCCCAACCAGTGGCCGAGGCGGGACGTGATAAACAGCCTCAACGCGGGGGAAATCCAGCGTCAGCCAGCGCACGGCGAACAAGACCGGCCGCATCGCGCATGGCATGGGCTTCTTCGTCAGCCTCTGCATGGCTCCTGAAATCCGAGAACCCGACGCGCTGTAGGAATTTCGCGAGGCTCCATGCGTCGGATGATGCGGCGGTCCAGACACTGCCGGGTCAGAATGCCGATTTCGATTTCGGCCATGTTCAACCAACTCGCGTGTTTGGGTGTGTAGTGTAACCGCACACGGTTGAGCAGGCGCGTAGCGGCGCGCGCGCCGAGCACATCCTCAAAGCATTTTCTGAAGTGAGTGTTCAGGGTGTCCAACACCAGATGGATGCGACGTGCAGACCCGTAGACCTTCACGATCAGATGCTGAACGAAGGCCACGAAGTCAGTCTTTGCGCGATGATCGGTGACTGCGACGGTGCGCTGGCCGGCTTCGGGCTCGACCGCCCCGAACAAGTTGAAGTGCCGCGGCGTATGTACTCGTAGTCTTCACGCAGCACCACGCCGGGCTTCATCGGCACGGGTACCCGACTGTGCGCCAGCAACTGGGTGCTCTTCTCATCCAGGCACACGACCGGTTCGATGCAGTTGAAGGGACGGGCGTCAAGATTCAACAGATCGTACATTCGCTCACGATACTGTTCGTTGAGCACGCCCACACACCACATCAGGCGTTGCCAGGGTTTGAGGCAGTTTTTTTAGCAGGCGACGGATCGTCTCGCGACCAATGCCCTGCAGACCCGGCTCCTGGCGCGCGGCCCGTTCCAATCCAATGATTGTCCAGCGCTTGTGCCCGGGCGGCGGTGTCGAACACGCCAGCGCCGTGATCCGGGCTTGGGCGTCCGTATCGTATCGGCGCGGCCGTCCCGGGCGAGCCTCGTCGAACAGCGCCTGCTCCAGGCCACCCGCAAGATACGCGGCACGGGTGCGCCAGATCGCCGTGCGCTCGACGCCGAGCACCTCCATGATCATCGCCTGCGGTACTTGCCGGTCAAGCGCGGCCAGGATGTGCGCGCGATTGACCTCGCGCGCATGGTGCAGGCCCTTCGAACGGACTTCCTCGATGGCCTGCCGGTCCTTTGCGGGCAAGCGTAGTTCCGTCTGGCGCATGACAACCCCTTCCAAGATGGGATGAACATGACGCCATTGTATTCATGTTTCAGTATTTATGGGTCGGTGCACTAGAACCGGGCGGCTCGTCCGCCTGGCCGGGCTGCGCGATAGCGGGTCGGTTTTATAGAGGGGGTTCCCGCCGGGCACGTTCCATGATGGAAAATCACTCTTTAGGCTGCCCATGAGGGACTGCTACATGAAACGTGCAGACTTACCGCCGGTGGAGTTCCTGGTAAAGGCGAGGCAAGAACTTCCCCCGCCGGGCCAGGGAACGCCCGCGACGCTGATGCAGGTCGATGCCGGTCCTCAGTGGGGCCTCTTCGAGCTGACGTTCGTTGTGCGGCAGTATTCGAACGGGAGTTGGGTCTGGGAAATCTTCAGCAGCAAGTGCCTCAAGCCTCCCCAGTTCTAGGCTGGCACGCGCGCCATCGACTCCGGCCGCCAGTACCAGACTTTACCGTACTCCTCAGATTCGCCCTGCACCGAACAAAACAAGACCGAAATCCGGTGCCAGGGAGCGACGTCAATCTCGATCAGTTGAGGCGTTGCACTCGGGCCAGCGGTTGGCAGGGAAGAAGGAATTTGAAGTAGCGATGGTGATGTGGTCGACGTGGGCATGGGATCCTCGCTGGATGACTGGATGCTTCACGCCCGAATGACGCTCTGCACATTGCGCCAGTGTCGGCCCTGCTCTCGGTTGATGGACAGGGAGGGGATAGCCGGAGCTCTGCAGGAGATGAAAGGAGAGCGCTGAGGGTTTCGCCGCCACGAAGCAACGCCGGTGCCTTGCTGATGCCTCCCTAATCCCCCTGGCACTGCCAAGCGCGTCTCGTGTACCCGTTTGGGCCTCGCAGGCACTTCTAATTGCGGCTACCCCATTGGAAGCGACTACGGCAGCGAGTACTTTCCTGGATTTCATTCGATGGCGCCTCCGGCACGAATCGAACGTGCGACCCTCCCCTTAGGAGGGGGATGCTCTATCCACTGAGCTACGGAGGCGAACGCGGGATTGTACCCAAGCAACGCGCCAGGCCGAGTGGTCGGCGGCGCAGCCCACAGGTGCGCGCGCCGGCGAAAGCTGCCGCTCAGAAGGTCTTACTGACCGACAGCACGAGGCCGCCCTCGCCCAGATCCCGCGTACGCCCGGCGCGATTGGTGAAGTTGAAGGTCGAGTCGGTGTCGAAGTACGAACCCGCCCACGTGAAGCCGCGCCAATCCTTGCTGACGCCCAGCCGCCAGTCGGTGTAGTCGCCGCCGTTGTCGTGGATGCGTTGTATGCCGTAATGGCCGATGGCATTGAGGCCGTTGCCCAGGGGATAGATTGCCGTCAGGTCATAGTACTGCGAGCCCCGCGCGCTCATGACGCCGAAGAAGCGGTTGGAGAGAGAATGCGAGTACTTGAACGACAGCCATCCATAGCTGACGCCGGCATAGGCTTCGAGCGTGCTGTAGAGCGACTCCGTCGGGTAGAGGTACTGCAGCAGGCCGACGTCCAGCATCATGCCGCCGCCGAGTTGCCTCTTGTAGCCACCGTAGATGTCGACTTCGAACCCGCGCGTGTTCGCAAAGATCTCCTTGTCCACCACGGATGCCCACGTGCCGATGTAGAAGTTGCTCGGCAGGCTGAAGTCCACGCCGCCCTGAAGCGCGGGATCGCCGAACGTCTGAGATACACCGCGAAAGCGATAGTCGGTGGTGAGAGTCAGACTGCCACTCAAGGTCCCGCTTACCGAGAAGGTTTCCTTCTGCTGCGCGTTCGACGATGGCGGCACCAGCAGGCCAGCGGCGAGTGCTCCCACGGCGAGCGGCGCGATCATGATTCTCTTCATTGTTCCTCCAGTTGGAATGGACGCGGCGCCGAAAGCCCCGCGCGCCCAAGCGTCATGTGGAAGTCCTCAGGGAATCCGATTGCAGAACCTGATGACGTCTTCCGCGCTCAACTCGTAGTTGTCGCCGGCTACGCAGTTGCCGTCACGATCGAGCAGCCTGAAGCCTCCCGGAATTGCAGTGGTGGCCTTGCGCCCCCGGGCCCGGAGGGCTGTCAAACCGACTTTTACCGCCTCCCGGCGCGCCTTGTCATCTAGCCGCCGAGGAAGCTCGGTCAGATTGTTCAATAGTTGTGGATCGCTGCTCATCGGTAGAGGGTAAGCACCCGGCATGCCCACCTTGCTCCTTTCGCACCTCAAGGAGGTTGCAAGTTGTCAAATCCGCTCCGCTCCGCCCTCCCCTGCGACCGGAGTTCGACTTGGGTGTAACAGCCGGGGGCGGCAACCGCGGAGCCGCTCGATTACCATCGCGGCCATGGCAGAACTCCATCTCGTGCGGCACGCGCAAGCCGCCTTCGGCACCGAGGACTACGACCGGCTCACGCAACTCGGTCACCAGCAGGCGGGCTGGCTGGGGGATTACTTCCGCGAGCGCGGCATGCTCTTCGATCGGGTCTTGTGCGGCAGCCTGCGTCGGCATCGGGAAACGCTGGAGGGCATCGGCCGGGCAGGCGTATCGCTGGCGCCTGCGCAGATCGATTCGCGTCTGGACGAGTACGATCCGCAGCGGCTGGTCACCGCCCATCAGGCGGCGCTTCAGCAGGAGCGCGACAAGCCCGCGGTTGCCGGCCCGCTTGCGGACACCGAAGCATCGCGCAGAGAGCATTTTCGCCTGCTGCGCGACGCGCTGACCGCCTGGACCCTGGGCCGCGTCGATCCCGAGGTGCACCGCACCTTCAGGAGCTTCCAGGAAGATGCTTACGAGGCGTTCAAGGCGGCCTGCAAACCGGGCGACTCAGCGGTCGAAAGAGTGCTGGTCGTATCCTCGGGCGGTCCGATCTCCTCGATCGTCGCCCATCACCTGGACATGCCGCCCTCGAGTTTCGTGGCGCTCAACCTGCAGGTGCGAAACAGCGGCTTCTGCGAGATTCGATTCAGCGGCCGGGGCGCGCACCTGATCAGCTTCAACAACGTCCCGCATCTGGACACGCCCGACCGGCGGCGCTACATCACTTTCTCTTGAGTCGGTGCCGTGCCTCAGTGCCGGGTCTCGGTGCCGGGCTTCGGTGACGTGCCCGGTGACGTACCGGCACTACGCGGGCCTCTTCGTGCGGGCCGATGATGCAGGCTCGCTGCCTCAGCTCTTGCGGGGTGGCGCCGGCGCAGCTTGAACCGCCTCCAGCTTGTCGAGGCCAAGTGCATTGATCGCGGAATGGAGTGCGTCCAGCGGCATTCCCCGGGCATTGGCGGTGACCATTACCCCGTTCGTCAGGACGATCATCAGCTCCGCCCGCTGGTTGTCCTTCCATCGCTTCTCGGTGTACTTGCGCTTGTCGAGCAGGTACGACTTCTCGTGCGTCGATTCGGTCTCGCGCTCGCCGCTCTGCAGGCCGCTGATCATGGCGAGGATGCCTGAGGCACCGCCGGCGTCAAGCACCTCCAAGTCGATCGCCTTGTCCCCGTCGCGATAGCTCGCCCTGGCCGTGGCACCGGTAACACCCATCGCCGTGCCGCCTTGCACCTCGAAACTTTCACGCTTCAGTCCGTTCAGCACGGCAGGCAGCCACACCTTCAGCGCGTCCGAAGACAGCGGCGCCCTGCCCCCGCCCGGCAGCGCACCGGTCACTGCAGCCACCGCGTCGCTGGCGGCCTTGGAGACCGCCTGCGGATCCTGGTTCTGGCTGGCCTGCTCCACCTTTTTCGCTGCCGCCTCCAGCTGTCGGCTTACCTCCTCCAGCCTGCCCTGCGTCGTCGCCACCTGGCCGGAAGGCGTCGTGATGGTGATCTCCGAGCCGGCACCCCTGCCCAGGCCGGCGCCGACGCCGCTCCAGGGATTGGGCACCAGGCTTGCGAACAGCGCGGTCAGGACGACATTGCAGACGATCGACGCGATCACGATGACGGCCGTGTAGCCGACCGCCTTGTCCGTCGGCGCCTTCATGAGAACCGGCAACCCCTTGTAGAGCAGGTAAATGGAGTAGAGG